>JADJCA010000016.1 GCA_016703425.1 Myxococcales bacterium | reverse complement strand
GGGCGGCGCATTCCGTGTTGCCCCGAGGCCAAAGCCATCATGCTGGCAGAGGGCGTTGACGGCGACATGGACACGGCCGTTCTCGGGCCTACGTAGAGCATGGTTCCACGGCCCTTGATGCCTTCCAGCGCACTCTCCTTCGAGGAGTGGAAGCAGCTCTTGCCGGGCACGGCGATGCACGTCCGCGTTCGCGACGGAGCAGTCAGGGGCGTCCGACGTGGTGCCCTACTTCTCGATCGATCTGTCTGCGCGGCATGCCTACCGTAGCGACTTCGGCCCCAGAATCTGGTCGCAACCGCTTGAGGGTCCTCCAGGATTCAGTTCGCTTGCGCTTGCGGAGTGACGTCCCCGGTCGGCTCTCGTGCCTGTCAGGCGGCTTGGGATTCGTCGTCGCTGGTCGCGCTTCATGCGTCGGACGCGCCCGCGGCAGAGATGCACACGTTCACAGGTCGGTTCGTCGCGAGCAGGAGGACGAAGGAGTTTGCCCGCCTGGTGGCGGATACCGTTGGGTCAGTCCACCACGAAACAGAGCCCACGCCCCGGTTCTTGGCCTCAGCCTCGCGGATCCATTGGCACGCCGACTTCCCCATCGGGGGCTTGAGCCAATTCCGCTCAGTACTGCGTCTTCGGTCTCGCGCGCGAAAACGGCGTCACCGTCCTGCTCGACGGACAAGGCTCCGATGAGCAACTCGGCGGCTACGGAAACACAATCACCAGGACATTTCTGCGACAGTTGCTTCGGGAGCGACGGTGGTCGGCCGTCTTGCACGAGCAACGCTTGCTGGCGGCGCAAGCTCCGTCAACCTTCGGTACATTTCGCCTGCTGCTCGAGGAGTCTGCCCTTCGCCGCCTACAGCCCCTCCTCCGGCGTGTTGGGCGCCGAGGTCAGCTGCGCCGACGCGACTTGGTATTGCCACACGCGCGGCGTGACGCGCTGCCCCTGGGAATTCCGCCAGGTGAAGCGAACGAGAGCCTGTCGACGATTCTTTGGACGCTCAGCTTCAGAACCATGCTTCGTCGCTCCTCCGCTTCGGCGACCGCTTGAGCATGGCTCACTCGCGGGAAGTCAGGCTGCCCTTCTGTGACCACCGGCTCACGGAGTTCGCGTTCGCGGTCTCTCCCGACCTCCTTGTGGGCGAAGGAGAAGTGAAGCGCGTGTTGCGACTCGCCGCGCAAGGTCTTGTTCCGCAAGAAATACTAGCGAGGCGGAAACAAGGCTTTGTCCCACCCCAGACCAAGTGGCTGCTTGGGCCCTTGAAGGGGTTCATTCAAGACCTGCTCCAACCGGGGGCCGGGCTAGAGGACTTCATGGATTTGAACCTTGCTCGTGGCCTCACGGCAGCAAGCGCCGAGGAGAGGGCGCGGGAAATCAACCTGCTGTGGGACACCGCCAACCTCGCGGCCTGGGCGCACTTCGCCTATCAGCCCATGAAGCGTCAGCAGAAGGTTGCCCCGCAGGCCCAGTCGTCGTGAGCGCTACGCAATACGGCGCAGCAGGTCAGACAACGCCAGCGCCTTGGAGGGCCACGCGTGTGCCGCTACGTTGGGATGATTCGTGCGGCCTCGGTTTCCGAGCGCGCGCTGCGCGATGATCCACTTTGCGGCTGCGTGAGGATCGGTGATCGTGGCAACGTGAGGAAGTTTGGCCGCGACGGCGTGCATCTCCGGGAGTAGGCCACCCAGGCACAATGTTGGGGTGCCTGCGGCGAAACATTCGAGTTCCTTCACACCGACTGACCCTCCACGCTGCGCAGCTGGCCCGTGGGTAGCCGGCACGACCAGCAGCGTGCCCGCCCCCTTCATCACCTCGAAGGGACTTGTCGTGAATGGCGCCTGTCGTGCCGCCACGCCGCGCGCGCGGAGCTCGTTCGCAAGCAAGGGTGAGCCGTGACCGTAAACGACCAACTCAATTCCCTCGGGCGCGAGGTGTTCAACGAGCTGAGCCACCAGCCGACAATCATGCTGGGGCCCCAGGTGGCCAACGTGCACAAGCTCAAATCTGTCGCGACGCTCGGGCGCAGCCACCTCCATCCCGCTCGCGTCGTAGCCGCTCCATATGACCTCTGTGGGGCGCCTGAACAGAGCGCGGTCAATCGTCGCCTGCGCGCGAGCGGTCTCTGTCAACGCTGCCGCCGTTGCGAGTCGCCGGCGTCGCTGCCCACGTTGCGCTGCGCGCGGGCCTCGGTGGAACAGATCCCAAGGGTCCTTGAAATCTGCCACCCAAGGAACGCCCGTCTCGCGCGCGAAGCGGAAGGCAATCTCGTGTGCGCTGTCGTCGCCGTGAATTGCCCAAACGATCGAGATGGGGTGGTTGCGATGCACCGAGCGCGCATCCGCCAGGGAAGCTTGTGCCCAACGCGCGTAGGGGCCCCATCGAAGCGTCCGAGCCAGCGTGCGCAGGCGGCTCCTCGCTCTTGGCCGCTCGACGCGCAACGGCCGCCCGTCGGGCACGAAGTCCGGAAACCAGCACCTCGGGTTCGCTCGGACAACCGACAGCGCGTCGTCTTCGTCGCGGTCACCTCGCCAATCCACGGTCAGGACCGTCACCGGGTGGCCGAGTGCCGCAAGGCCCTTGGCCATTTGTGCAGCCCTCGTGCTCGCCACGTGCCGGAGGGGCGCGTAGCCAAACGACACAATCGCTACATGGACCTCGTTGACCGGCTTCACACGTCAAACATCGAATGGGCGGCCCAATCGCGCCCGACCGACTCCCGCTCGACAGAGGCTCTGACGGTCGTGTTCCGGACGTCAAGGGCTCACGAAATTACTATGTCGCGTGGGCGAGGGCCTCCGCCAAGCAGCCACGAGTACGCCGCCTCCATGCGCTCGGAGATGCTGGCCCAAGAGTACTCGCGCTCCATCCAGGCTCGACCACGTAGGCCCATGGCTTGGAGCTCCGCCCTCGTGGCTCGAGCAAGCTCTAGGACGGCTCGATCGAGTTCCGAGCCGGTCCGTTCGACCCAGCGCCCGCACCCCTCGACTTCAAGGCGAGGCCAAGGTGCCCCCCGGGTTGTGATCACGGGCGTTCCGCACGCTAGGCTCTCCGCGATCGTCATCCCGAAGTTTTCCGTGTGCGTGGGCAAGATGTAGAGCTCGGCGTTTGCGTAGGTGAGGAACTTGGCGGCGCCAAAGCGCGGTCCGAGGAACCGCACGCGTTGCAACGCGAGTTCGTGGGAGAGCGCTCGCATGCTCACAGCATTGGCATCCTCCGGGCCCACAATGTGGAGTTCCCAGTCGGGCAACTCTTTCGCGACGCGTTGCCAGCAGTGGAGGAGGAGGTCGACCCCCTTGACCGGGTGGATGCGCCCGAGGAAAAGAAGCACGCGGGGCCCGGCACCTTGCGCGTCGCGGGACGCGCTGGGCGGAAGGTCGATGCCGTTGGGGATGATCGCAACGGGCGCCTTGAAACCGAGCCGCCTGATGTCCGCAAGCTCCGCCTCGGACGTCGCATGAAACAGGGCCGTCGACCGGACTGATGAACCCTGCCCAAGGAGCCACATGATGCGCTTCGTTCTCTTCGAACGGTTCATGGCCCACGGCGCGAAGACCCCTCGAGGGGAGGTGACGAGCGGTGTTCGCGCGGCCCTGGCTGCGAGGCCCGCATGCACATTCGGCAGCATCCACAATCCGTTGTTGTGCACCAGGTGGACGTGCCGCGCGGCTTCGCGGATGCCCCGTCGGAACGAGGTTGATAGACCGAGTACCCGTGGTCCGGGCAGCCTTGGGTATACGATCGTCTCCACGCCGGGGACTTCCGGCGTCGTAAGCCACCTCAGAACGTGCAACGTCACGCTCACGTCACGTGCGGCGAGGGACGAGGAGAGGCGCGGAACAGAATAGGAAGGACCGCTGGCCTCGTGGCCGATCTCCGGCACCACCATCGCAACGCGGAGTGTCACTTATTGACCGCGGGAGGCGCGTCTGCGCGAGGTCGAGTGCGGTCCATGGCCTTGATGTCGACGAGCATCCAGACCCAGAGCGCTTGCAGGAAGTGGTATGCAAACGCCTCTTTGCCGTCGAGAAAGCCACCTCGCAACCCATAGCGGTAGGCGAAGTAGAGGCCAGGGCGAAATGAACGGCGGTAGCCGACGCCAGACGCGATGCCTGATCCAGCGCTTTCGCTGCGCTTGATTCCCGAGGATCGACGCGTCGATCTCGCCTTCGCGCGGGCCGCGGACGAGTTCGTCTGCCTCAAGAGAGGTGTAGTGGTTGTGCTTCTCGATCCAACGCTCTAACGGCTTGTTGTCTTCGTGGATGATGTCGTGCTCCAGGCGGCCGAGCTCGCCGTCGACGATAACGTGCTCGCCGATGCCACGCGTTTCGAGCTTGGCTTTGGAGCGTCGGAAGAGGCGAAGGATCCATGTTGGGTAGTACCCGTGGCGAATCCACTTGCCCATCCAGATGAGCCTGAACCGACAGAGGTAGCCGTCCTTGGTTGGTCCGGAGGCGAGGAGGTGGTGATCCGTCCCGGAGGTTGGGGGGGACGCGCTCATCGGCATCGAGGAAGAACACCCAGTCCGTTTGAAATGGAAGATCATTCAGCGCGGCCTGGCGCTGCGCCGCGTAGTCGACGAACCTGTGTTGATGGACGGTGCAGCCTAGCTCGCGCGCAATGGCAACGGTGCGGTCCGTGCTGAACGAGTCGAACACGAACACCGACTTTGCCCACCCGCGAACGGATGCGATGGCTTCGGCTAGGTTCTCCTCCTCGTTGTAAGTGAGAATGACGACGCTCACGTCAACGGGCGAACTCATGTGCGTTGTAGCTCCATGATGAGACATGCGCCCCGATTGACTCGGTCCGCCACGCGATCAACGCTTCGGGCCCAGCGCGCGAGGGCGTGTTTGACGCGTCCCGCGCCAACAGCACCGTCGCCTGCCACGGCGGCCTGGCCTCCGCTAGCGTCCGTGTGGATGCCTTGGGCTGCGTCCCGGGCGGCGGCAGCAAGGGTGATGAAGAACTCACCGTCCTGAGAAGTCCGTCGAAAGGCCACGTTCCCATAGCGCTCGAGGCCCATGCGACGCAGCGCGCGCTCCGTAAGCATCGACACGTGGTCGATGGGTTTGAGCATGACCCAATGCTTGCCGCTGAGTCGCGCCGGCAGGCAGTCGGAATCGGGTGTGATCGCCACGAGCCAGCCGCCGGGACGTACCAGGCCCGCGAGGCTCTCAAGGAATGGACGCGGGTCGTAGATGTGCTCGACAACGTGACTTGTGAGGACGAGATCGAAGCCGCCCTCCGCGAAGTCGCCCGGTCGGTAGTACCCGCTCCGGATGTCTAGACCCAGGCCACGACCGATGGTGGCGTGGGCGTCGCTGGGCTCTACCCCCATGGCTTCGAAACCGAGCTCCCTTGCCGCGAGGAGATAGCCACCGGCGCCGCACCCAACATCGAGGATTCGTGCTCCCGGCCGGGTGTACCTCCGGAGCAGCTCCCTCTTTCGCCGACCTGCAGTCGCTCGAATCTCTTCGATGGAGGTGGAGCCGGGGGCGGACCGGGATCGTAGGTTGGGTTCAGGCGAGCGTATTCGCTGCTCGATAGGTCTGCTGTGATTGACCCGCAGGTGCGGCACCATAGGTAGGAGCGATCCGCGCGCGAACGTCGACGGACCTGCAAACTCGAACAAAGACGACAGGCGGCCACGGGCCGTGAGCTTAGCTCGGCGCCCACCGTCGTGCACTCATGCAGCACGGGATCTGCCTGGGCAAATGAGGTCGAGCACGCGATGGGTTCGAGCCTCGAATGCGGGGTACTCGAAGTACGCAAGGCCGTCGGGTACGACGTGCGGCTGCTGCAGCCCCCGCAGTATGGCCACGACCAACGCCCGTCGGTCATCGGGATCAACGAGCTGCCCGAGCAGACCGTCGCGAAGTGCCTCGCGGCTACCGTCGACCTTGCTCCCGATGCAGGGCACGCCACGCGAGCGCCTCGAGAAATACGAAGCCGAATCCCTCGCCTCGACTCGGCATTACGAAGAGATCGGCGAGCCGATACAGATCAGCCTTCTCCGCTTCCTCCACCATGCCCGTGAAGACGACGCGGTCCGAAAGCCGAAGATCCGCGACCTTGGCCTCCAGCCGCGCGCGGTCCGTCCCGTCGCCCGCGATCACATAGGAGACGTTGGGTATCTGCTTTGCCACTTCAGGCAAGGCGTCGAGCACTTCATCGAACCCCTTAGCGCGTTCCCGCCCGGCGAGTCGCCCAAACGTCATCAGCACCGTGCGGCCTTGGAGTCGATAACGGTCCTCCAAGTACTTAGGGCCTCGTCCCCGGGGCGAACGCCGATGTGCTGAAGGCGTTCGGGAGCAAGGGAGACCATCTCGCTCCGCACTCGCGCCCAGCCCTGAATCGCTCTGGCGTTGTCTCGCTGATAGACACCACCGAATTGATGCGCCCAATTGGCAATCGTCGAGCGAGTTGTGCCGGGGGAGTCCACGCGTCAATGCCGTAGATCATGAGAGAGAGCGGCGACCTAAAGCGCGCCGCCGCAAAGGCGGCCAGCGGGAGAAGGTTGATGTGCGCGCAAAAAACGAGGTCAAAGCCGCGGAATTGGGCCAACTCCTTCGCAAGCGATGCGGCGTACGCCCGCGTGCCGTTTAGTGCATCGGTGCGAAACGTGAGCCGCGCAGGAATGGGCTCGAATGGGTTGGGCGCACTTCTGGGCAACGCCACAACCTCGGAGACCTGCGGGTGAGAGCACATGGACGCGAGCAGATCACGGTTGTACTTCGCGATACCGCCGTGACCGCCAAACGCGTCCGTGAGCAGAACGAGGATCCTCAACTGTTGCTGGCCTCTCGTCGGGCGCGGGCCACGTCCGCGTCGACCATCATCTTGACAAGCTGTTCGAAACCAACCGACGGCTTCCAACCGAGGACCCTGCGCGCCTTCGCTGCGTTGCCGATGAGGAGGTCTACTTCGGCGGGTCTGAGTTGCCGATCGTCGTAGGTGACGTAGTCGGTCCACTTGAGACCCACGCAACCAAACGCGACGTCCAAGAATTCTCGCACGCTGTGCGTCTCGCCGGTGGCGATGACGTAGTCGTCGGGTTCGGGCTGCTGCAGCATGAGCCACATGGCGGCAACGTAGTCACCGGCAAATCCCCAATCGCGTTTTGCCTCGAGGTTTCCGAGCGCCAGGTGCTTTTGTTTGCCCGTCAGGATGCGCCCGATGGCGCGCGTGACCTTTCTCGTCACGAAGTTTTCGCCCCGTCGCGGACTCTCGTGATTGAAGAGAATGCCGTTGCTCGCGTGCATCCCGTAGCCCTCCCGGTAGTTCTGCGTGATGTAGAACGCATAGGCTTTTGCGGCCGCGTAGGGGCTTCGGGGGTGGAAACGGGTCTGTTCCGTCTGAGGGACGTCCTCGACCTTGCCGTAGAGCTCTGATGACGACGCCTGATAGAAACGTGCGGTCTTCTTTCCAAACGAACGGAGCGCCTCGAGCAGGCGGCACACTCCGGAGCCGGTGACGTCCGCCGTGTACTCAGGCATTTCAAAGCTGACGCGGACATGGCTCTGCGCTGCGAGGTTGTAGACCTCGTCGGGGTCCACCGTTCGAATCACGCTCTGAAGCGATGCCGAATCCACCAGGTCGCCGTAGTGAAGGGAGAGGCGATCACGCACCGGGTCGATGCGCTCCGTGTTGAACGTGCTCGCGCGACGGACGAGCCCGTGCACCTCGTAGCCCTTGTCGAGGAGCAACTCCGCCAGGTACGAGCCGTCTTGACCGGTGATTCCGGTGATGAGAGCGCGCGGCATGGCTTTTCCGTGATTAGGTCAGTTCTTCGGAGCGAATTTCCGGCGAGGTCGTGGTTGATGACTCTGGCCACCAATGCCCGAAAGTTCAATGTCGTTGCCCAACCTAGCGCCCGCAGGCGCGAGGGGTCGCCCACCAGGGACGCGGCATCCGTAGGTCGGAACAAGGTAGGGTCTATCGTCAGCACCTTGGAGTGGTCGAGCCCAAGCAGGTCGCACGCGGTGAGCGCAACGTCCATGATTGAGTGACCCACACCGGACGCGCACACGTAGTCGTCTGGCTCGATGTTGCGGCTGGTAGCCAGCAGGACCGCCGCCGCTGCCATGTCGCTCGCGTGAAGGAAGTCGCGGATGACGGCCGTGTTACCCAACCGAAGCGGCTCACGCACTCGACCGAGGGACATGCGTGCGGGTGGTCCGTGATCTTTCGAAATACGAAGCGCTTCGATCTGCGCTCAGACTCGCCGACGTAGAAAATCACGTTGAACATCTCACCGCCGAGGCTCCGTCGCCCGTGCTGCACCGCCAGGTGGGCCGCCGCCTTGGACAGGCCATAGGGCGAGGTGGGTGAGATGGGCGTCCGCTCCGTTTGGGTCATGGTTCCGGACCCGGCGAAAATCTCTGCCGAACTCGCGTGGACCAGCCGGATTTTCCGAGCTGCAGCCGCGAACACCATGTGAGCGGTGAGTCGAGCGTTGGTATCAAAGGCGAGCTCTGGCGAAGCCCAGGAGTCACCGACGCTGGAGAACCCAGCCAATGAAGCACGACCTCCGGCGAAACGTCGTCCAGGAGTGCGGCACAGTTCTCGGGGGTGACCGCGCCCGGTGTCGTGGGAGTTGCTCCGCTCGAATTGCGGTCGGAAAGAATGACCTCGTGTCCGGCGGCCACCAGCGCGCGCGTACAAAAATGGCCGAGCTGGCCCGCCGCACCGGTAACAAGCATCCGAGACATGGCGGCCAGGCTAAGGCAACTAGGGCCACAAAATCACTTCTAAAGGGGAAACAGGCCGCGAGTCTCGACGACCCGCGGCCTGCTCGCGCGGCTTCCGCTCTCAGTTCAAGATGTAGGCGGTGTTAGGCGTGATCTTGTCAGCGGGTACGTTGCCTTGGTTGCGTACGCGCGCCTGAAGCAGCCAAGTCCCAGACGGCGGCACCGTGTTCCATTGCGCAACCGGGTTCGTTGACCAATCCCTGAGGAGGGTGAAGAGCCCGCCGGGCGCCTGCTTCAAGAAGTAATACTCCGGGGTGCCGGGGCAAACGGAGCTGGCCGTGAGCGTCACCTGCGCACCGACGGTCTGCGGGCTAGCGGGCGAGCTGACGAAACTGACTGCCGTGCAGTTTCCACCACCGCCGCCGCCGGTGATCGAATAGGGCATGGACGCGAGGGCTTCGTGACTCGCTACGCTCGTGCTGGCCGGGTACGGACCTGGAGCGAGTGCGTTCCAGCCACCGCACCGGTAGTGTTCCAAACGAACGTAGCCGTCGCGCTATACGCTTGGCGCAGCGTCCAGTAGCCGCCTGGGGCAAGCGTGTAGAACTGGTAGTGGGGGTCGCGCCGCTCGTGCATGTCGCGGCTCCGGTGACCGTTACCGAGGTTCCAGCGGCTTGCGGGCTGGACGGCGACGCGGAGACGTTTAGGCCGTTGCAACGCCCCGCTCCCGCCCGTGAGTGTGTAACTAAACGACTGTTGTGCATCGTAGGCCACCGCACTGCCGGCGCGGCGGGTTCTGACAAGCACCGTGTACGGTGCCGCCCCGTAACCTGGTGGTGTTCCAGTTCCACGTCGGGGAGGCGCTGTAGGCCTGGACCAGGACGTTGCCGCCCCCCGTTGTTGAGGTAGAACTCGTACTCCGGTGTGGTCGCGCCGCCATCGGCCTCAAGCGTGCACGTCGCCGTTCCCGTCACGGTGACAGCCGTCCCAACCGTTTGCGGGCTGGACGGTGCTGCGCCAGCCGTGAGGCTGTTGCAAACGCCGGGACCGCCCGTGAGCGTGTAGTTGGTGGACTGCTGGCCTTCATAGGTCTCAGCGCTGCCAGCTCGCCGCGTGCGAACGAGCACCGAGTGGGTTGTGCTCGAGAAACTCGTCGTGTCCCAGTTGAAGACATTGGATGCGCCGTAGGCCTGGACCACGACGAAACCTGAGCCGCTATTGATGGAGAACTCGTACTGCGGCGTCTGGCCCGCTGTGCAAGACGCTGTTCCGGTGACCGTCACGGCCGTCCCGACCGACTGGGGGCTCGTCGGCGCGAAAGCCGTTGTCACGCTGTCGCAGCGCGGGGGCCGTCGGCCAGGACGACGGCCGGCGCGATGAGCTGCGAGGTGGTTGCCCGCACGCCCGTTGCTGCAAACGTGCCCGTCTGCTTGTCCGAGTAGGCGATGTAGTAGTAGTTGCCCGAACCCTTGGTCACCGAGGGAAGCGTCTGGGTGTCGGCCGCGCTCGCGATGTTGAACGGTGTGCCGAGCGTCGTGCCCGTTGCCGTTGTGATCGAGCGGGCAACGATGTCCGTGCCGTCGGCGTAGGTTGCAAGGAGCGCCGTCGCTCCGTCACGCGCGAAGCGCGGTCCACCTTGCGCCGTCGCGCCTGTGGCGAGCGTGAGGACCGAGCCGGTATTGGCTCCAGCCGTCGTGATGCGTTGAGCGGCGGCGTCGCTGTCTCCGCCGGTCTCGGTCGTGAACCCGACGATGTAGTTCGAACCGTCGAACGCGGCGGACGGCGTGTACTGAAGCGGACCGGAGGTGACGTTCGCGGGCGCCGTGAGCGGTGTGCCCGCGCTGTCAACCCGGCGCGCCTTGATCAGGTAATCCGTCGCGTTGACTTGGGCTTCCCAGGCAACGAGGTAGGCCGAGCCGCTCGTGGCGACTTGCGCCGCGTACTCGTCGAACGACGGGGCCGACGCCACCGCCTGAACGGCGCCTGCGGTGCCCGCGCTCGGGTTGACCAGTGCGCCGTTGATGGTGGAGATGGCTCCAAACTCGTTCCAAGCGACGAAACACGCCGTGGCGCTGGTGCACGCGACCGACGGGCGGTACTGATCCGTCGATCCCGAGGCGGCGACGGCGATGTCGTTGCTCACGGCCCCGGTGGTTGCGTTCACGCGGGCCATGCGGATGTTGTTGCGCCCGCTGCGCTTGTCGGACCAAACGACGACGTAGTCCGAGGCGCCCGCCGGCGCCACGTACGGGTCCTGCTGGTAGGTCACCGTCGAGACGGTCTTGTTGTAGACGCCGATGTTCACCTGGCCGTCGCTGTCGTTCGTGAACGAGAAGCGAAGGTTGGGGAAGCCGTTCGTGTAGCTCTCCCAGACAACGATGTTGGTGGTTCCAATCGCCGCCGTGGCCGGCACGTACGTTGACGACAAGGGGTGCGGCGACGGGACCGTCAGCGGATCCAACGACGCCGGGTACGCGCTCGTCTCGATCAACGCGCGCGGGACGCGCATCTCGATCGCTTGACCGTTCCACACGGTCTCGACGGGGGTGCGGACGCCGTTGCCATCGACCCAGGTTGCGTGGCCGTAGGTGAAGCCGACGCCCTTCGTGTCGGCGAAGACGAGGCCTGCGCCGCGCGATTCGACGAAGCCTGCGCCCGCGACGGCCACTTGGACCGTGACGTCGCCGCTGCCGGCGGGCTTGGAGTCGAACTCCCACTGCTGCTCCATGCCGCGCTCGGTATTCGCGATGACTTCGCGCACCGTGCCGCGGTGGACGATCATCTCGCCACCGACCTCACGGACTTCGAACGAGCCCGCGCTGAGGTCGCTCTCGCCGCGACGGATGGCGATGGTGTTGAGGCGCGCTTCGTCGCCCGCCATCTGAATGCGCTCAGACCGGGGGCCGCGCTTGACCTTGGTGCCCAGCATCTGCGGGCTCATGATCGGGTGCGGCGTGAAGGCAATCTCGCCGACCTCGGTCACCTTGGTGTCGTGCGCCAAGAAGCCGCCCGCCCACTGATCGCCGACGCGACGGAAGGCCACCTTCGCGCGGACGTCCGCGTCGAGCGACCGCGTGACGCGGGCGTTCGGAAGGATCCGGAGAGCCTCGGGCGCCACGCTGCCCTTTGAGGGGGCCGGCACGCCTTTCGTCTGCGGTTCGGAGGTTCGATCGGTTGTAGAGCAACCCGCGACGATCGCGAGCGTTCCCATTACCCAGCTACGCCATGTCATTCTGCGCATTGATTGATCACTCCCCACGTAGACGTTGGTTGCATCGGGCTTCGTTTGGTTCGCCGTAGTGAACCGCGAAGAGACGATTTCTCAACCGGACTAAGCTTGCCTCGAGCGCGCACAGCGCGCGCTCCTCTAAACCGGACCATACTAGGCAAACGCGAAGCCAATGGCGATAGCGATGTGCTGGAAAGCTTTCCGTAGGATCGCTTCGATCAGCCCTCGCTTCGTGTGCGCGTTTCGGTGTCGCTCCGGTGACGGCCGCCAACCCAACCCCGCGAGATCGCCAAACGCGTGGCGCGACTTCAATGTGTGCGCGTGTGAGCGGGAATTGAGGCCCCTCCTTTAAGAGAGGCGCCTGCAGGGGTCCTAGACGTCGACGGCCACTCCGTCGATGCGCGCGCGCTCGATGGCGAACGTCGCGCGCGTCACTGCTTCGATCTCCTCCCAGCGCATCGGCGTGGGGGCAGCTCGCTTGCACGAATCGACGAAGGCTTGGAGCTCCGCGCTGTGCCCCTTGTCGGCGCGGAGGGCCCGCGTCGTCTTGGTCTTTCCTTGTGACGTCACAGCGAGCGTGCGCCAGTTGTCGAGGATGGCGACCTTGCCCTCGCAGAACACTTCGTAGCGCTCCTTGCTCACGGTCGGATCGCCCATGGCCGTGTAGATCAACGTGCCAACGCTGCCATCGGCGAACGTGAGCGTGGCGATGACGTTGTCTTCGCGACCAAAGCCGCCATCGTGGCCGATGGCATGAGCCGACACGCGGACGGGAAGGGCGCCGGCCCAATACGTCATGAGGTCGACGAAGTGACAGCCCTCGCCGATGATGCGGCCGCCGCCCTCGTCGGGATGGTGGACCCACGACGACGGAGGGATGCGGCCCGCGTTGATGCGCGCCACCATCACGAGGCCGCTCTTCCGGTTCGTGAACGCGTCGCGGACCTGTTTGCCAAACGGCGAGAAGCGGCGATTGAAGCCGATCATCAGCCGCGCCGAGGAGCGCTCTGCTTCCGTCTTCAAGATCTCGAGCTGCTCTTCGGTCACCGCCGCCGGCTTCTCGAGGAACACGTCGCGGCCCTGCGAGAGCGCCTTGGCCGCTTGCGCGGCGTGAGAGTCGTGCCGCGTCGCGATGATGACCGCGTCCACGTCGGCGCGCGCCAGGACTTCGTCGAGGTTGGCGTCGACGTCGCCTTCGCCGAACTTGTCGGCCACGTGCCGCGCCGAGAGGCCCCGCCCCGAGACCGTCGACACGAGGCGCGCACCGCTGATCTCCTTTAGCGCGGGCGCCAACACGCCCGACGCGAAGGAGCCCGTTCCCACCATCGCGATGCCCACGTGCGAAGACGAGCGCTCGCGAGGCGCAGCACGCACCAGCGGCGCGCGAACGGGCGCCTCGGGGTACGTGAGCACCACGCCCAAATGGGGCTCGGGCACCTTGCCGGTGATGAGGTCGTAGGCGTCGAGCGCCCTGTCGAATGGAAACCGATGCGTGATGAGGCTCTTCACGTCGAGCCGGCCCGTCGCGATGGCAAAGAGCACCGCCTCGAGGTTTCGCCGCTCCGTCCACCGCACGTAGCCGATGGGGTAGTCGTGGCCGCGCTCTTCGTAGTCCGGATCGTACCGACCAGGGCCCGTAGGAGCGCGACACGACGATGTCGAGCTCCTTCTCGTAATAGGCCTTTCGCGGAATCTCGAGCGGCAAGAGGCCGACGACGGAGATGCGCGCCTTGTCGCGCGCGACCTCGCCCGCGAGCGCGAGGGGCTCGGCCGTGGGCGCCGAGGCCGTGATGATGACGCTGTCGGCGCCGTGACCATTGGAGGCTGCGCGCACCAGCTCGACGGCATCGTCGATGCCGCTCGTCCCGGCAGAGATTGCGCCTCGCGTCTTTGCGAGGGCGGCCTTGCTCGGATCGAGATCGAGACCGACGACCTTGCAGCCGTGGGCCGCCAAGAGCGACACCGTCATCTGGCCGATGAGCCCGAGGCCAATGACGACGACGACGTCGCCGAGCTGCGGGTTCACGAGGCGTACGCCCTGAAGGGCGATGGCGCCGACGGTGACGAAGGAGGCCTCTTCGTCGGTCACCGCATCGGGGATGTGCACGGCGAGGTTTCGCGCGACGCCGTTGAGCTCCGCGTGGTTGGCGACGCCGGCGCCCGCGCACGCGACGCGATCGCCCTTCTGGAAGTCGGTGCAGGTGCGGCCGACCTCTTCGACGCGGCCCGCGAGCGAATAGCCGAGCGGGATGGGGCTATCGAGCTTGCTCTTCACGGCGTCGTAGGCCGCGAGCACGCCTTCGCGCTTCGCCTTGTCGATGACCTTCGCGACCAAGTCCGGCCGCTGCCGCGCCTTCTCGACGAGGCTCTTCTTGGCGAGGTCGACGATCATGCGCTCGGTGCCGGCGGAGATGAGCGAAGCGGCGGTGCGCACGAGAACTCCGCTCGCTGGCGCCCTCGGCGTCGCCACGTCGACGAGGTTCAGCGCACCGGTTTTGTAGCTCTGAGAGATTTGACGCACGGCGGCGTTCTTAGGCCAACCGCCGGGCGGATGGAACCCCGGCGGCGCGGGGCCGGGCCACCCGGCGGCCCCCGTGAGAAGGTTCACCGCTCCGGCCGGCCCCCCGGGCCGGGCCCGGCCTCCCACGTCAGCTCCCAGTTCATCTCGAGGCGCTGCTCCAGGCGGCCCGCCTGTTGGTACACGAGCGCCTCGCGAGGGGCGCCGTGCTCGGGAAACCACACGTCGCGCGAGACCCGGCTGCCGGCGCCACCTCGTACGACGAGGCCGCGTACCTCGTTGTCGGCGACGCGCAAACGGCTGAGCGCAGAGAGCGGCGCAGAAAGCGGCGCGGACCGCGGTGTTGCCGAACGCTCGAGCGTGTCCTCGACCGTGAGTCGCCTCGGGCGCAGCGTGATCCGGCGTCTGTGAATCGGGTGGCCGCTCATGAACGCGTAGCCGTCGTGACTCGCCGTTGCGATGAGTACGCGCCCGTCGGCGCCTGCTCCGTCGGCGCCTCCGTCGATGCCGGTGCGGTCGATGACTTCGTGCACCTCCGCGTTGGCAGGGCGACCCACCCGGAACGCGGACCACACCTCGCTCGAGTCCTGCTCGCCGAGCTCGACCGTGTTGTGCACGCGCGTGGCGCGGCATGTGCGGCGCGCTTCGTCGTTCGCGTAGCTCGAGACGCCGTAGTCGGCGACGGTGCGCGCGCCATGGATCCACAGCTCGAAGGTCAGCGCGTCGGCGTGCACGTGACCCGGTTGGTAGCGCGCGCCTTCAGGCCCCGCGTCGAAGACCAGCATGTCGTGGCCCAATCGGAAGAGCACCCATCCCGTGTCGCGGAGGTGCACGATGCCATCAGGCGGGCGCTCCGCTGCGGGCGCTGCGAGTCCGAGCGCGCGCCCAAGCCGGAGAACGTCGTCGAGAGATGGCGCCGCATCGAGCGCGGCGTCGTTGAGGAGCGGATAGGTCGCGTCGGGGGCGCGCACCTGGCTTAGCCACGCGCAGGCGCGCCTCGCGGTGTCGCGCCATAGCTCCGGCACGCTCGCGCCGGTCGCCATCGTGAGCTCGATGAGCTCGAGCAACCCGTACGTGAGCGCCAGGTGATACGTCGCGCTTCGCTCGAAGTGACCGCCGTCAGGCAAGAACTGCTCGGGCAGTTGCCACGACAAAATGGCGGTGCCGGCGCGCGACCAGGCTCGCGCCTCCGGTCCGCGCGTGACAGCGCCCGCGGCGGCGAGCGCGATGCCGTTCTCGAGGAGATGGTTCGCCATCAGGTGAAGCTCCGGCTGGAGCAACACCGCACGGCACGCGCGCGCGAGCTCGCTCGCCATGCCGACGGCCCGGCCTGGACCGCCGCAGCGCATCGCCACCGCCAAACGACGCGCGCGCACTGAAGCGGGGTACGGCTCGAGCGCCACGCGCCGCTGCCACGCCGAGACATCGACGGGGGCCGCATCGGCGCCGAGCGCGAGGCCGTACGCTTCCTCGTAGTCGCGAAGGCGACCCGGCGGCAAATGCGCGAGGCGCTTCGCACCGCGCGAGCGCTCCGCTTGCGCCAGATCGACGAGTGCGCGCGGCGGGGCAGGGAAGCGCTCGATCGGCGTCGGTGCGGCGGCGCCCGGCATGAACGAGAGCGCGCGGGCCACGGCGAGGTGCGGCACCCGCGTCGCGATCTGAAGTGGGTGAAGGCGACGCACCGTTCGTGCGAGACGCGCGAGCTCGCTTCGTGTCACCGGCGTCCTGGGGCGTGCTCGGTGCCGACGGCCTGCGCAAGGCCCGCCGCCTGCTCAAGGATCCGGAGGTAGCTATCCGCCAAGTTGGTCCGATCAAACTCGCGGACCACGTACTCGCGACCGCGCTTGCCCATGGTTCGGGCTCGCTCCCGATCCGCGAGCAGCGTGGCGACCGCTGCGTGCATCGCGTCGACGTCTTCCGGCGGCGCGTAGAGTCCACCTCCGGAGCTCTCGACGATCTGCCGAGCCTCGCCGTCGACCGACAAGACGAGGGGCCGTTCCATGGCGAGGATCTCGAAAATCTTCGACGGAATGACCGTGGAGAACAGCTCCGTCTTTCGAAGCGGCACGAGGCAAACGTCGGTCGTCGCGTAGACCTCGGTCATCTCATCGCGGGGCAAGACGCCCAAGAAGCGCACGTTCGTGAGGCCGTCGCTCTTTGCGCGGGCCTCCAAGCGTGCGCGCTCGGCGCCTTCGCCCACGAAGAGAAAGCGAACGCCGTCGTTTGCCAAGAAGCGCTTCGCGACGTCGAGCACCGCGTCGAGGCCGTGCGCCATGCCGTGCGTGCCCACGTACGACGCCACGAATCGATCGCCGAGGCCGAGGCGCGCGCGCATCTTCGTGTCGCGAGCGGCTGGCTTGAAGCGCCCGAGGTCGACGCCGTTCTTGACGACCGAGAGCTTCGACCGCGGGATGCCTCGCTCCGCCAGCTTCTCCTTAAACGTGTCGGTCACGACGACGATGGACTTGGCCGCGCGGTACAGGGCCTCCTCGACGACCGTGAGGCCCTTGATGATCGGATGGGCAGCCGGCAAGGCTCCCACGGCGACGATGGACTCGGGCCACAGATCACGAATCTCGAGCACGAAGGGAACGCGCCTCGTGAGCGAGATGAGCGCACCGGCGGCGCCGCACAAGAGCTGCGGACTGGTGGCGACGAGCACGTCAGGGCTCTTGCCCGCGAAGAGCTGCCCGAAGAGCGTCGCCGACGTGGCGAACGACGCGTACGCGAGCGAGCGGCGAACGCGGCCCTTGTTGGCCGCCGCGTAGATCCACGTGCGCACCACGTTGACGCCGTGGAAGTCTTCGCGCACCAGCGTCTTGCCTGCGTATTCGGCGGGCACGACGCCCGTCGGGTGATTGGGCATGCCGGTGAGCACCGTCACGTCGTGACCGCGGGCGGCCCAGGCTCGCGCCAGCTCGGAGACGCGCGCTGCGGGCGCGCCAGGCTCGGGAGGAAAGTACTGAGAGACGTAGAGGATGCGCACGCGAGCGGCGGAGCTTACAAGTTCGCGGGGCGCACGACCATGCGCGCCGTCGTGCCCCGTCATCCGCACGCGCGACGATGCGACTATGCGCGCGGTCCGGCGGAGAGCGGCGGCGGCGTTCCCGCGAGGAATCGCTCGATGGCGTCGACCACGCGAGCGCCGGTCTTGCCGTCCCAGCCTTCGGGGATGCGCCCCTTCTTGCCGCGGCCCTGGGCGATCGCCTCGACCTCGCGCGCCATGAGCGCGGCGTCGAGTCCGACGATGGTGTTGGTGCCTTCGTCGACCGTGATGGGGCGCTCGGTGCCTTCGCGCATCGTGAGGCACGGGATGCCGAGCGCCGTGGTCTCTTCTTGGATGCCGCCGGAGTCGGTGACCACGACCTTCGCCGAGCCCATGAGCGTGACGAAGTCGTTGTAGCCAATGGGGCCCGTCAAGGTGAGCCCGGGCATCGCGCGAAGCCGCTCCGCGAGGCCCAACGCTTCGGCCCGCGCGACGGTGCGCGGATGGACCGGGAAGAGCAGCGGCACGCGTTTGGCCACCTCGGAGAGCGAATCGAGCATGCGAGCGAACGGCTCGGCGCTGTCGACGTTGGCGGGCCGATGCAGCGTCGCGAGCGCGTAGGCGCCTTTGGCGAGACCGAAACGCGCGAGGGCATCGGTGGGCCGCTCGAGCGCGTACTTGAGCGAATCGATCATCACGTTGCCGACGAACACCATGCGCTCGTCAGCGATCCCTTCGGCCCTGAGGTTCGCGAAGGCGTCGCGAGAAGGGAGAAGCAAGAGATCGCTTAGGCGATCGGTGAGGACGCGGTTCACCTCTTCCGGCATCGTCCAGTCGCGCGAACGCAAGCCCGACTCCACGTGAACCACAGGAATGCCAAGCTTGGACGCGGCGAGGGCGGCGGCGAGCGTGCTCGTGACGTCGCCGACGACGACGATGGCGCTGGGCCGGTTCGCCACGAGCTCCTTCTCGACGCCCATGAGCACCGCCGCGGTTTGCTCCGCCTGCGAGCCGCCGCCGGCGGAGAGCCGCACGTCGGGGAGGGGCATCCCGAGATCGGTGAAGAAGACGTCGCTCATCGCGGCGTCGAAGTGTTGCCCCGTGTGAATCAGGCGTGCCGGCGAACGGCGCTGCTGGAGCTCGCGCAGGATGGGCGCGACCTTCATGAAGTTGGGGCGAGTGCCTGCGACGATGGTGAGCATCAGGGTCTCTTGGTAGCGCGGGGGCGCACCACGGTTCAGACGCGGAGTCCTAACATCGCCCGGGCCGCGGCGGGCAGGGTTTTGGCGGTGTCGTGGTACCCTCGGCACTGATGCACCACGCGACGCGCCTCCACCGCTACACGTACGCCGACTACGTGGCGCTCGAGCGTGAGAGCCCGACGAAACACGAGTTCCTCGACGGCGAGATCTACGCGATGGCGGGCGGCTCCGAGGAGCACTCCGCGCTCGCTGCCGAGGTCTTGCGCGTGCTTGGAAACGCGGTGGGCGAGAAGCCGTGCCGGGTCACAGTGGATCTCGGCGTCGGGCGGCGCTCGAGCAACCGCCCGAGCCCAGCCGCCAGGCCTCAACCCGTCCTGCTCCTCAAGTCACCAGTGACTCGTCCAGGATACGACACGGGAGGCCCCACCCCCCGCTCCCGCGGCCCCCCCGCGCCATGATGGCGTCCCGCGTCGCGACCGGCGAGCTCGCGGCCGCGCGCAGGGCCCCCCCCCCCCCGCGCGCGAATGAACGCGAGCAGCCCCTCGGGCTTCATCACCGACGCCCCGTCCTTTCCGTCGAGCACCGACGAGACCAGCTCGCGCTTTCGATCGTGCATCGACAAGATGGCCTCCTCGATCGTGCCGCGCGCGACGAGGCGGTAGGTCGTGACCGGGTTCTCCTGGCCCATGCGATGCGCGCGGCTGTTGGCTTGCTCCTCGACGGCGGGGTTCCACCACGGATCGAGGTGCACCACGTAGCTCGCTCGCGTGAGGTTGAGACCGGTGCCGCCGGCCTTGAGGGAGATGCAGAACACATCGAACTCGCCGGCCTGGAATTGCTCGACGAGCTTCTTGCGGGCCGCGAGCGGCGTCGCGCCGTCGAGGTACGCCACGCGGTGGCCGGCGTCCGACAAGAGATCGTGCGCCTTCTCGAGCAGCGTCGTGAACTGACTGAACACGAGCGTCTTAGCGCCCTCTTCGCGCAGCGTCCACAAGAGCTCGACGAGGCGCACGAGCTTCGAGGACGTCCCCTTGAACGTCTTGTCGACGAGGCCCGCGTCGCATGCGAGCTGCCGGAGCCGTGTGAGCGCGGCAAACAACTGGATGCGTTGCTGGGCCGCCGTGAGCCTCGCGTCGCGCTCCTGGAACTGAAGCTCGCAGGCCTTGCGGAGCGCTTCGTAGCGCGACTTCTCCTTCGGCTCGAGCTCGATGGTCTCGACGATGTCTTGCCGCGGCGGAAGCTCCTGCAGCACTTGCCCGCGCGTGCGCCGCAGGATGAACGGCGCGATGAGCGAGCCGAGGGCCGCCAGCGCGGCGGCGTCCTTCTTCTCTTCGATGGGCTTGCGGAAGCGCTCGAAGAACGTCTGCGGATCCCCGAGGAGCCCGGGAAACACGATGGAGAAGACGCTCCACAGCTCGCCCAAGTGGTTCTCGAGGGGCGTGCCGCTCAATGCGATGGTGAAGTCGCGCGCCACGCGGCGCACAGCGTCGGCGCGCTTGGTGGCGTGGTTCTTGAGGTATTGCGCCTCATCGACGACGACCGTCGCGAAGTGCGGACCGAAGGCTCCGTGCGCGTCGTCCTCGGCGTCTTTTGCGAGGAGCCCGTACGAGACCACGAGCACGTCACCGGGCCCGAGCGAGTCCACGTCGACGTCGCGCTCGAGGTTGTAGTGAACGACCCGCAAGCTCGGCACGAAGCGCGCGAGCTCGACCTTCCAATTGAAGTGACCGACGCCGGCGCGATGACCAACGCCGGACCCTTGTCTTTGCGCGCCAGGAGGAGCGCGGCCGTTTGGACCGTCTTGCCGAGGCCCATGTCGTCGGCGAGCACGCAGCCGGGGGCCCACTCGGCGAGGCCCGCCATCCAACGGATGCCCTCCTTCTGGTAGTCGCGCAGCGTGCCCCGCTCCACGCCCAGGTCGTTCGCGCTGGTCCGGCGCCCTGCACGCCCTGCGCGCTTCGCCTTGAAGCGCGCCTCGTGAACGGACCAGTCGACGCTCGCCGCGCCTGTATCGCCAAAGAAGGAGCGAACGTCGAGGAGCGCCGGCGCGAACCCTTCGTGCACGTGGAGCTCGCCCGTCGCGTCGACGGGGCGACCTTGCTTGCCGCCGCGGGCGCGGCCTTTCGGTCCATCGCCCTCTGTGGCCACGAGCGCCAGCGGCAGGAGCCTTCGCCGCACAAGGTCGGGCACCTCCATGAACGTCGCGTCGTCGATGGCCACGTACCGACCCGCCGTGCGCAGCGCCTGAAAGAGATCGCCGAGGGCGACCGGTGCGCCAGGCGCGGCGCGAAGACGGAACCAGCCGTTTTCGTGTTTGACGACAAGCGCGCTCAAGGCCTCGTCGAGGTCTATCGGCCGAGGCTCCTTGCCCGATCGAACCTCGACGCGCCAGGTTGCGGCGCGCTCTCGCAAGAAGGTCACGAGCGCAAAGCGCAGCTCGGGCGCGCGCGTCGCGCCCTGGTTGGTGTTGAGGCGAATGATGGGCTCGAGCTCGCTGCGCGCCGCTTCGAAGACCTCGATTTCGGCGTCGAAGTCGCGCTCCACGTGAACGATGACGCCCGCTCGCGTGAACGGGAAGAGCACGTCGCCGGTGGCGGCGCGCACGAGCGGCGCGCCGGGCGCGACCTCGATGAGCACCTCGACCTCGACGCGCTCGGGAAACCAATCGACAGAGGCGCCGGGCCGCGGCGCGAAGGGGACGCGCTCGCCGAGGATCGCGCTGGGCATCGTCGCCGCGCCGGCTTCGCAGAGCGGACCGAGCGCCGCGCGTAGCCGAGGAAAAGACTCTTGCGGGAAGCTCGGGCGGAGCTTCGCCCCGAAGAGCGCGGGAAGCCACTCGCGAAGGGCGCGCGGCAAGAAGGCCACGACGAGCCGAGATGGACTCGCAAACGCGACGTGTGGCGAGATGCTGCGGAGTGATGGGCTGTCGAGCAACTCGGCGGGGAGGCGAAAGTCGCCGACGTAGAGCTCGGGCATGAGGACCCCCGCGGCGTCCGGCTCGAAGGCGAGCGTCATCGTGCCGACACGAAGCTCGAGCGGCTCTTGTCCCGCGTCATCCAAGACGACGCGTGGGTGCTCCGCCAGCTTCGACAGGAGCGCGAAGGCCGCTGGAGAGCTGAGCGCCAAGTAGAGTGAGCCTCGCCAGCCGCCGACGGATGCCAACCGGGCGATGTCGAGATCGAGCGGAGAGCCCTCTTGCCGCTCCGTCAGCAGGTGTTCCGTGGCTCGCCGCTTCCAAGCGCTTGGCTCGCGACCGCTTCGCAAGGTGCGCGTGAGCGGTTGGACCTCGAGCAGGTGGCCACCGTCGAAGGTGACGTGCCACGCCGTTTCGACCTGCGCCGTAGCCCTTTTTTCGGGGCGCCCGAGCGCGCCAAGTGCGCGCTCCCAGGGATCGGTCGCGAGGTAGGCGACCACCGCCGCGCGAAGCGGACTCGCCTCTGAGGCGAATTCTTCCAGCACGGCGCGGAGGGCGAACAGCGTGAACGGGAGGTCGCTCGGCCGCTTGTCGACGAGCGCATCCAAGTCGTCGAGGTTGGTGGGGTTGATGCTGAAGTGCGCCTGCGCGTCAGCCTGACGACGCGCCTCGCGGAAGGCCACGTTGAGCCTGCCGAAGCGGGGGTCGACGGCGAACCGCCATTCGTAGCCGTGCGCGTCGTCGTCCTTGGCCAACGGCAGCGGCATGCCTAGGCTCGAGCCTCTGAGGATGTTGCGCAAAAGCGTGTAGAGTGCAGCGAGGTGACGCTGCAGCGCGTCCACTCTCGGGGGGAGGGTCCCGGGGCCCGGCGGCTCGTAGTCACGCAGCGCTTGGAGGCTCGCCTCGATGCGCGGTCGCGCCCCGTCGAACGCCCGCTCGATAGCGGCTTGGGCGAAGGACTGGTGCATCCTCACGTCCAACCACCAGAGCTCGAGCGTGGTGCCGACGGAGGCGGCCGGATACATCTCCTCGCCCGTGAAGAGCGACAGGCGCGCATGGACCGTCTTCGCCTTCTCGTGACGGAACGCCGTGACGAACCAAGGCTCGGCGGGGGGCGCGACGGCAGCCGTTCCGGGACCACCCCAACGCGTCGTACCAAAACGCGCTTCAAGCGCAGCGCAGGCGTCGGCGGCAGCGGCGCGGGAGCGCGGATCGTCGTCAAGAGCCGCGTAGGCGGTCGCTGCCAGGTGCTTGCATTCGTAGGCCCGCTCGTAGGCCGCGCACGTGCAATGCGCCTCGGCGTCGGCGGCGTCGGCCTCCACGGCGTACAGTTCGGTCCCACGAACGAGCGCGGCGATCGCGAGCTCCGTCCGCCCTACGATGCGGACCCGGCCCTCCCGGTAGTACGCGAGGCCCCGCGCACGACTCAGCGTGGTGGACGACTCGAGGATGTCTTCGAGCAACTCGGCGAGGTTCGGGTCGTCGTTGCCCATGACGAGCGTGCCGTCGCACGAGCCGTGCCGGGTAGCAATCACCTCCGCGGCCCGCGAATGTCGGACGGCGGACCTGTCCGCGGACGCCTTTGGACGTCCAGCGGACGGCGGCCACCCCGGCCCGCTCTCCGCCCGCACGCCCCAAGTCTCCCCCAAGCGCTCCCGACCTCGGTGGTACCATCGGCGGACGCTCACGGAGAGTCCTTGACCATCTCGCTCTACGCGGAAGGGGAGCTCGTCCCCGGCACCGTTTACCGCGTCGTCCAGAAGCTCGGCACGGCAGGGCACGGCTCCGTCTACGAGGTCGAGGACACGTCGGTCGCCAAGCGCTATTGCCTGAAGACCCTCGACGCCGTGACGAGCGACATCGCCGAATTTCGTCGACGCGTGCAGATCGAAGCGCAGACGCTCGCGCGGCTCGCGCACCCGAACATCGTTCAAGTCTTCACCGCCGGCGTGACCGAAGACGAGCGTCACTTGCCGTATTTCGTGATGGAGCTCCTGAAGGGGCGATCCCTCAGGGAGTCGCTTGAAGCGAAGGGGCCGATCGACGTGGCTCACACGCTCGACGTCGGCACCCAGATCTTGGACGCCCTCGACCACGCGCACGACCGCGGCGTGATTCATCGCGACGTGAAGCCGGAGAACATCTTCCTCCAGCGCTTGACGCCCGAGGCTCCCGTGACGGCGAAGCTCCTCGATTTCGGCGTCGTCTCGTTCCTGCGCGACTTCCCAGGCGTTGGGCCGCCGCCCGGGCTCTCGCCGCGATACGCCGCGCCGGAGCTCCTCGAAGGCGGCACCGCCACCGTCGCGAGCGATCTCTACTCGATGGGCCTCGTGCTCTACGAGATGCTCTGCGGGCACGGCCCCTTCGACGACGCGGGGGACTTGGCCGACGTCGCGCGTGCTCGCCTCACACGCGGCCCGAGGCCGCTCACCGTCGACGTGCCGCTGGTGCTCGAAGATCTGATCATCTGCGCCCTCGAACGCAATCCCGCGCTCCGGCCCAGCGACGCGTTCTCCTTCGCCGAGACGCTCCGCGTCTTGAGCGGGCGCATCTCGCGCATTCCGCAGCGGAGCCTCCTCTCCAGCGAGCCTCCGGCGCCGGTGCCGGAGCTCACGTCGATCTCGGGCATTCCCGCGGCGCTGGTCGCTGCCGATTGGCGTCCGCCGCCCACGCCGCGAGCGGGCGAGGTCGAGAGCGAAGACGACGAGGTCGGGCCATCTACCGCGCGCTCCTCGCAGATCAAGGACCGGTCGGCCTACGATCTGGTGCTCGACGTCGAACCCGGTGAGGCGATCTTGGTGACCGCCGACGTGCCGATGTCCTCGAAGATGCCGCCCCTGCCTGGCCCGTCGGGAGCAGGGCCGTCGGTTGGCGCGCAGCTCGCCGGGACGCAGCGTCGCGACACGCTCGTCGGAATTGGCGTCGGACTCGCGGTCCTGCTCGTGGCGCTCGTCATCGTCATGCTCAAGTAGCCTCGGGACTCGGGTGCTTCATGAAGTGGTTCATCATGGGCGGCGGACTCAGGCTCGCGGAACTCGGCTTGTGGAAATGGCGCCGGAAAGGGGCATCGAGGCCAAAAGTGCGGTAGGAACGTGGCTGCGGACCGCCGCGTCAGGCGCCGCCTTCTTCAGCGATGGATCCGGATCACGACACCGACGAGATCGCCCTCCCGCAAAAGCGCGAGAAGACCGATCCCTTGTTCCCGCCGCCGTCGAATCCCGCGCCGCTGCATTCCGCACCGTCGAACCCGGGCCTGGCGTCCACCGAGGCGCAGCCGCCATCGGGGCCGGCCGCTCCGGTCGTGGAGCTGGCGGTGCCAGCGGCCGAGGCGCCGCCGGTTTCGCCGCCGGTGTCGCCAGAGGAAGACCGCCTCTCGGCAAAGGTGCGGGCCGCCGTGGCCGCGCACGATGCCGACGCGCTCATTCCGCGCGTGAGCTCGGCCCCGCCGCCGCGCGCCGAGTCCATCGACGAGCTGCTCGATGGCCTCGCCGGCGACGGTCACCTTCCGAAGAAGGGCGCGCTCAAGCGTCGCGATGCGGATCGCCTCGCCGAGCTCGACGCTTCTGCCCGCGCGCGAGACGACGCGGCGCGCGACGAGGCGTTGATCGCGGCGGCCGGAGAGGATCCGCCGGTTCGAAAGTCGGCGCCGCCTCGTTCACCGGCGCCGAAGACGGCGACGCCAGAAGACTTGCCGTCGGTGCTCCTTCGCTCCGACGTGACGTCGGTCGCCGCGCAGCGGGCGAGCGACACGATCCTCACAGAGACGACGCAAGAGGCGCGCCGCGGTCGAGCTGGCACCATCATCGCGGCGATCGTGGGCATGGCCGCGGCCATCGCGCTCCTTGGTTTCATTCGGTCGGTGACGCGCACGCCGGGCGACGAGATGCCGGCGCGCAGCGCGATCGCACCGACCACGTCGACGCTGTCGGCGCCGCTCGTGCTCTCACCGCCGAGCACGTCGCCCGTCGCGCCGACGGTCATGACGGCGACGGTTGGCGTCGAGATTCCGCCGCCGCCAGCGCCGCAGGCGATGCCCGTGCCCTCGGTGAGCACGGCGCCAGAGGCGAAGACGCCTCCGCGCGTCGCGACGTCGGCGTCACCGCGCGCATCGGCGGCCGCAAGCGCGGCGGCGTCCCACCGCGTGGAGCCGCGAACGGGGGCGGCCGCTCCGCTCGCCAGCCCGCCCGTCACGCCGCCGACGAGCAAGAGCGGCTCCGTCGACGACGAGTTCCGAAAGACCCTTCGCCAATAGCGCCACTAGACTGATCGCGACCTGAACGACGCCATGAGCATGAACTTACGTCCGCGCGCGCCCCTTCGCGCCATCGTCTTGTTGTCGGGCGTCGTGGCCCTCGGGACCGTTTCACTCGAGGCCGCAGCCGGCGACCACAAAGGCGCGACGGCGGATGACGGCGCACGCCGCGAAGCCGAGGCGCGCTTCAAGGAAGGCCTGACGCGGGCGCAGGGCGGCGACTTCGAGGGCGCGCGGCTCGCGTTCGTGCAGGCCTACGCGGTCTTGAAGAGCGCCGATGTTCTGTGGAATCTCGCGCTCTCCGAGATGAAGACGAACCACGTCCTTGAGGCGCTCGCGCACTTCAAGGAATTGATGAAGGATGCACGTACTTCGGAGCCGGAGCGTCAGAAGGCGACGAAGTACATCGGCGAGCTTCACGGCCGCGTGGGTCGCGTCGCGGTGGATGCGCCCTCGGGCGCGACCTTGGTGCTCGACGGCCGTGTGCTCTCGCAGCTGACGCCCATTTCCGAGCCGCTCGATGTCTCGCCCGGCGAGCACTTCGTGGAGGTGCGCCTCGGCGATCGAACGCGCCTCTTGCGCGCGGTGGCGCAGGCGGGCGCGCTCGTGACGGTGCGCGTCGATGCGAGCGAGCTCACGCCGGCGGGCACGAATGGAGGCGGAGCGGCTGCGGCTGGTGGGAGCGCGCCCGCGAGCGGCCTTGGGGCGACGTCGCCAGCGGCCGCGGATGGCGGCAAGGCGGACGCGCCGCGCGACGCGAGCCGGTTCATCCTGCCGGCGGTGCTTGGCGGCGCCGGGCTCGTAAGCCTCGGCGTCGGCGTCGGCTTCATGGTCGGCGCCTCGAGCGCGAAGTCTGACGCGGAAGGCTTGTTGAAGGACGCGCCGAGCGGGGCTTGCCGCGGCGGCGCGGCGACGTCTGCGGACTGCGTGGCGCTTGCCGACGCGCGCGATCGCGAAGTGTCGAACCAGAACGTGGGCGTGGGGCTCATGGTTGCCGGGGGCGCGCTCCTGGTAAGCGGCGGCGTGGCGTTGGCGCTCGCGCTTCGCGCTCCACCGCGGGCGACGTCGGCGGCGAGGGCCAAGCCGCAGCTCGCGCCGGTGGTCGGGCCGGGTCAGCTTGGCGCGGCGGTCGCGGGCTCGTTTTAGCGGCGCGGATCACCAACGCGACGACGCGTCGGAAACGGAAAGAGAAGTCACGTCATGACAAGAGTTGTTCTGCTCGGGTTCGTGCTTGCTGCGGCTGGAGCTTCGGCGGTCGTCGCGTGCCGTGAGCTCACGTGCGAAGAGAACAAGACGTGCGAGAGCGGCGCGTCAGGCAACGACGCGTCGACGGAGAGTGGCGCTGGCGAAGGTGGAGTGGGTGACGGCGGCGGAGCGGATGGAGCGTTTCCGGAAGGATGCGAGAAGAGCCCCGCGGAGGCGCCTGAGACGCTGAGCGAGAAGTGCGGCGTGTTCGTGAGCGGGACGGGGCAAGACGTGAGCCCGACGGGGTCGCGAGAGGTTCCCGCGCAGAGCGTTGGACGCGGAGTGCAGCTCGCGAAGGACTTTGCGCGGCCGTGGGTCTTCGTGTGCGCGGGGTCGTACGCGGAATCGGTGCCGGTGGTGGCCGACAGCGCGGTGTCGCTGTTCGGGAAGCTCGACTGCGGCGCGGCAGCGGCCGATTGGAAAGTGGGCACGAAGCGCGCCGTGCTTGAAGGGGCAGCGGACGCGCCGGTCTTGAAGGTGGATGGGGCGAAGGTTCGAGTGGAGGGGATGGTGCTTCGGGCGAAAGACGCGACGCAGGCCGGCGGGTCGAGCGTGTGCGTGTTCGCAAACGGCGGCGAGCTGACGGTGGTCGGGAGCGTCGTGCAAGCGGGGCAGGGGAAAGACGGCGACGCGGGCGCGAGCGCGTCGGCGGATGCAGGGGCAAGGGCGACGCAGGGGAATGCGGCGAGTGGCGCGACCGGTGGCGCGACCCAGCTTTGCCAGTGTGGCAGCGACCCGACGACGGGCGGCGCCGGTGGCTTTGCCGCACCAGCCCTCTTGGACGGCGGTGCCGGCACACCGGCGTACGACGGAGGAGGCGCCAACAATGGCGCAGGCGGGAGCGGGCTCGCGGTCAGTTGTTTGGCCGGTGGTGGCGGAGCGGACGGTACGGGGGCAAGGCTCGGTCCACCTGGATCTGGTCAGGCGAGCACGGCGTCTTGAATGCGACCGGGTGGTCACCAACTTCAGGCGGCGCAGGTCAACCAGGGCAGTTGGCGCAAGGTGGAGGCGGTGGCGCATCGCGCAGCGGTGGCGGAGGGGGCGGAGGCGGCTGCGGCGGCTGCGGCGGCGCGCCCGGGCAAGGCGGAAGCGGGGGCGGTGGGAGCATCGCGATCGCAGCGCTCAACGCAAAGGTGACGTGCACCGGCGCGGAGCTGGTGACCGCGGCGGCAGGGCTCGGAGGCAAAGGCGGTACAGGGCAACCTGGGCAGCCAGGGGGCATCCCGGGCAGGACCCTGGCCGGGCTGCGCGGGCGGCAAGGGTGGCAACGGCGGTGCTGGCGGCCCCGGTGGAGCCGGAGCCGGCGGCGTTTCAGTGGGTGTACTCTACAAGGGCACCGCACCGACGCTCGATCCGGCCACGACGTTCGACGGAGGCACTCCCGGCGACGGCGGCTTGGCGGGCGTGAAACAAGTGACGCTCGAGGTGACGAAGTAGCGAGCGCGGGGGCGCGGTGGGGCTGCACGATGGGGGGAGCGGACGATGAAGCGGTGGATGTGTCTTGCGCTGCTGATGACGCCGGCGGCGCTGACGGCGTGCCCGTCGGGGAGCGAGGACGCGGAGCAAGTCTCCGTTGCTGATGGCTCGGTAGCGACCACCGACGACGACGGCGGAACAACGGAAGCGGGCCTCGCGGGCTGCGAGCGAAGCCCGGCCGAGGCGCCGACGACCCTGATCGAAAAGTGCGGAGTCTTCGTCCGGCTAACCGGCAGCGACGCAAACGCGGGCAGCCGGACGGCGCCAGTTGCGACGCTGCAGCGCGGTCTCGACCTCGCGAAGAGCACAGGCAAACCGTGGGTCTACGTGTGCAGCGGTTCGTACACGCTAGAGAAGCCGCTGGTCGCCAGCTCCGACGCGCGGATGTTTGGAAGCCTTGAGTGCGGCGACTCGCCAAGCGAGTGGCTCATCGGCGGCCCCCGCGCCGTGCTTGAAGGGGCAGCGGACGCGCCGGTCTTGAAGGTGGATGGGGCGAAGGTTCGAGTGGAGGGGATGGTGCTCCGAGCGAAAGACGCAACGCAGGCCGGCGGGTCGAGCGTGTGCGTGTTCGCAAACGGCGGCGAGCTGACGGTGGTGGGGAGCGTCGTGCAAGCGGGGCAGGGGAAAGATGGCGCCGCGGGCGCGAGCGCGTCGGCGGATGCAGGGGCAAGGGCGACGCAGGGGAAGAATGCGGATGATGCTGGTAGCGGGGGCGGGATTCAGCTCTGTAGCTGTGGTGCCACAACGACGGCGGGCGGACCGGGCGGGAGCGCATCAGCGGGCTGCAATGAACGGCTCGACTGGCTCGCCGCCGACCGATGCGGGCCCTCCGCTGAACGGTGCGGGCGGGCTAGCGGCAAGCGCGAATTGCGGTGCCGGCAGCTCCGGTTCGATTGGCGCCGGTGGCGTTCCGGGCAGCGCCGGCCCTGTGGCGGCGGACTACGGCGTTCTCAACGGAGCCGGATGGAGTCCATTCTCGGGCAGTGCAGGCCAACCAGGTCGCCTTGCGCAAGGCGGCGGCGGAGGCGCGTCCCTAAGCGGTGGCGGAGGGGGCGGAGGCGGCTGCGGCGGCTGCGGCGGCGCACCCGGGCAAGGCGGAAGCGGTGGCGGCGCCAGCATCGCGATCGCAGCGCTCAACGCGAAGGTGACGTGCGCCGGCGCAGAGCTTGTCACCGCGGCGGCAGGGCTCGCAGGCAAGGGCGGCACCGGGCAACCGGGGCAGCCAGGGGGCAACCCGGGGCAGGACCCTTTGGCCAATGGCTGCGCGGGCGGCAAGGGCGGCAACGGCGGTGCTGGCGGCCCCGGTGGAGCCGGAGCCGGCGGCGTTTCAGTGGGTGTACTCTACAAGGGCACCGCACCGACGCTCGATCCGGCCACGACGTTCGACGGAGGCACTCCCGGCGACGGCGGCTTGGCGGGCGTGAAACAAGTGACGCTCGAGGTCACGAAGTAGCGAGCGCGGGCGCGGCCGAGCGGGGCTGGGGAGCGGACGGCAGCCGCGTTCGCCGCGCCGCCCATCGCGGTAGGCCATCTGGCGCATCTGAGCCACCTGGCACAGCGTCGTTGGTCGTCAGCCCGACGAGCCCGCATCCTCAATGCCGCCCGAACATTTCCAGATCGCAGGCGTTGGGCCGACGCACTCGCAGCTCGCGCCTGAAGCCGACGTGCACTCTTGGCCAATGGCGCCGCAGCCCTCCAAGGTCGGCCCACAGGTTGGCGGGGCGACGCAGTCGTCTTGGGTGCACTCCCACTTGCCCGGCGCCACACAACGGCAGTCCGCCTGGCAGTCGCCATAGGCGCAATGGAGACCGACGTTGCAGGGGGTCGAGCCGGCCCCAACGGGCGGTTTGTTGGGGCACTTGATTGGCGGGCACGACGGCGCCGTGCAGACCCATCGGCCGTCGTTGCACTGGCAGTGCATCGCGGAGGCGCGGGTGCCGTCGCAGACCTCTGCGCAGCTCGTCCGTGAATCACAACCGGGCCGCGCGGGGCACACCGCCTCGGGCACCATGACCTTTCCGGGAGGGATCACGCCGGCGCCTGCCTCGCTGCCTGAATCGGGTCCGCCCGACGACTCGCCGGCGACGGCGCCGCACGCCGCGACGGAGGCGCCCAGCGTGGCTCCCAGAGCGACCGCCATCCAAAACGACGAGCACGCGGTGTGTGGACGTTGCATCGCGTTCGTCTAGCGCGCGCCTCGCGCTCGTTCTTGCGAAATCGGCCCGCGATCCGGGGAAGAAAATCGGCCCGCCAACGAGGCGCGGTGGGCCGGCAGCGCCACGGCGACCGGCGCCGCGACCGGGGGCCGCCCCGGGCGCGGGGGGGCCGGGGGGCGGGGCCCGGGAGGTCGCCAATTAGCATGCTAATTGGTGTGGAATTCGCGAGCGATCCCCGCCGGTTGCCGCGAACCGTGCTCCCGACCCCGACCCCGACCCCGACCCCGACCCCGCGCTCCCGGTCCCCTCGCCGCGCCCGGCGTCCGCAGCGCGCCCTGGCTCGCCCAAATCCACGACGTCGCCCGATGCTCCGTCCATGGCGCCGAAGAAAAAGTGCGCCCGCTAAGCAACATCCCTCGCGCCGTCGCCGACAAGGAAGGCATGAGCGCATCGACCTTCCTCTCCACGGGCCTTTCACTTCGCATCGTCACCGCCGTTGGCCTTCTCGCGGGCCACGGCCTCGTCGGCGGCCTCTTCGGGTGCAGCGCACCGGCAGGCTCGCCGGCCGATGAGGCCGCACCGGCCCCTGCGATGCCCGACCCAGTTGGCGCCGACGGCGTCGCGACCGCGCCGGCGCCGCAGGTGATCAACGCGCACGGTCCCGACGCAGGCGTCGTGGTGCCGCCGGCTCCCTTCGCGTGCGAGCCCGCCGCCTTGCCCTCGGAAGACGTGTGCACAGTGCACGAAGCCTTCGGCGTCTTCGTCTCCGTCAGCAAGGGTTCGCCCGATGGCGACGGCACGCGGTCGGCGCCGCTCGACAACCTCGACGCCGCCATCACCCTCGCGAAGGCCACGAACCGCCGCGTCTACGCTTGCGCCGAAAACTACCGCGAGAACCTCGAGCTCGCCTCCGGCGTCTCGATCTTCGGCTACTTCGATTGCCCGAGCTGGACCGTGAACGCCGCGCACGCGGCGCGCGTGAGCGCTGCGCAATCCCCCGTCGCCACGGCTGCGTCGATCACCGCGCCGACGCGCGTCGAAGGACTCGAGCTCGTCGCCCCCGACGCAACCGCACCTGGTTCGAGCTCCATCGCGCTCCGCGCCGTCGGCTCGCCGGCGCTGACGCTCGTCGACGTGAAGCTCATCGCAGGCAAAGGCGCCGCTGGCGCCAACGGCGTCGCACCGGTGCAGCTCGTCGAAGGCGGCCGCCCCAACGGCGCCGGCGCCCTCAGCCGAATGGAGGCGGGCGTCTGCACCGCCACGTACGGCGCCACCGGCTGCCGCCTCGTCTACGACGCGGCCCGCGCCGGCGGCACGAGCCAGTGCGTCGGCGCCTCCGGCTTCGACGGTGGTCCCGGCGGCGTTGGCGGTCGCTCGGGCATTTACGAGCCTTCTGGCACTCCCATCTACACGTTGGTGCGGCAACCGGAGTTGGGCCTGCCGAGCTACGGAACGGCGCAGACCGCGCAAGGCGCTGGCAGCCTCGATCTCGCCCACCACGGCGCGCCCGGCGCCACCGGTGTCGATGGCGTCAGTGCGACCAGCGCCGTCGGCACGTTCTCCGCGAACGGCTTCGTGCCCGCGAGCGGCTCCGCCGGCACGCATGGCGCGCCAGGCCAAGGCGGCGGCGGCGGCCGCGCTCTCACGGTGAACGCGAACGTGGTGACGTCGAAGGTCTACGGCGAGAGCGGCTCCGGTGGCGGCGCCGGTGGATGCCCCGGCCTCGCCGGAACCCCCGGGCAAGGCGGCGGCGCGAGCATCGCCCTCTTCGCGGTCGACTCGCCGCTGCGCATTGAGCGGAGCGAGCTTCGTTCAAGCCGCGGCGGCGACGGCGGCGCCGGGACGCTCGGCAGCGAAGCCTTGCCCGGCGGCGCGGCCGGCTCAGCGGTTCGTATGGACGCGCTCGCGCATGGCGGTGCGGGCGGCGCCGGAGGGCGCGCCGGCGTAAGCGGACACGGCGCCGGTGGTCCCTCCGTGGCGCTCGCGCATCACGGCGCTGCCCCAACGGTTGTGGGCACCACGCTCATCGCCGGTCCGGGCGGTTCGGGCCGCCTGGCCGCCTCCGCACCGGGGCGCTCCCTGACCGCCTCGCCCGCTGGCGCCACGAAGCAAACGCACGCGTTCTGAGGTGCCCTCGGACCTGCCCTCCGACGTGCTGGCATACCTCACGGCGGTGCGCTATCCCAGGCGGCCTCGCCCGAATGCCTGGCGCCGCGAGCCTTCGAACGTCCCGCAAGAGCCCATCATGAAACGACACCCCGCTTCGCTGTCTTTCGTTGCAACCTGCACGCTTCCACTGGTGCTCGCCTCGGCCGCTTGCGGCGATAGCAAGTTCACCGACAGCGAAGTCCCTTCCGCCGCCACGGAAGACGCGGGGGCCGCTGCTCCCGTCGCCGAGAGCGACGCCGCAACAGCGCGACCGGACGCCGAAGTCATCAACAGCGCCCCGCCCGGTTGCGACGGAACGAAGCTGCCGACGCAAGACCCATGCGTCGTCGACGACGGGCTCGGCGTCTTCGTGTCGATTGCGCTGGGACCGCCCGCCGGTGACGGCACGAAGGCGCGCCCCGTGAACACGATCCAAAAAGGCATCGACCTCGCGAAGCCCAACAAGAAGCGCGTCTACGTTTGCGCCGAGACCTTCACCGAGAACCTGGTCCTCGCCGACGGCGTCTCGCTCTTCGGGTACTTCGACTGCAAAAACGCGTGGACCGTCGTCCCCGCGAAGCGCGCGCACGTGGACGGAAAGACCGTGGGCGCGCCCGTGATCAAGGCCGCCTCCATCGCTTCGAAGGTTCGCATCGAAGGCTTCGACGTCGTCGCACCCGCGGGCAGCGCCGCCGCGAAGAACAGCATCGCCCTCTTGGCCTCGAGCGCCACGCTCGACATCGTCGACAGTTCGCTCAAGGCCGGTGCGGCGGCGAACGGCGCCAACGGGACGCCGGGGGTGCAGTTGTCCAATGGCGCAAGCTTGAACGGAGACTCACACCAGGGTGCCTCGTTCTGCAGTCCGGCCGCGAATCAGAACGTGTGTCGCGTGCTCGCGTTCGGAGGCTCCGGTGGTACCAACACGTGCGTTGGCGCGTCGGGCTTCGCCGGCCTTCCCGGTGGCCACGGCGGCTACGGCGGCAAGTACACCCGCTCAGGCTCTGTCATCAGCCAAGTAGAGGCTCGCGAGGCAGGCGAGGGCGGTACTCTCGGAGTTGCTGGCGGGGACGGCCCGCCCGGCGCCGCGGGCGGCAACGGTGCCTCCTCACAGGCGGGCACGTTTGATTCGAACGGCTTCACCCCCGGCAACGGAGGTGCGGGCGCCAATGGAGCGCCGGGGTTCGGTGGCGCCGGCGGCTCGGGCCGCGCCGTCACGCTCGCGGAGACGAACACCGACGGCGTCTGGTTCGGCGCCTCGGGCACCGGGGGCGGCGCAGGCGGGTGCCCTGGATTGGCGGGCACGGCTGGCACGGGGGGCGGGGCCAGCGTGGCGGTCGTCTCGTGGCTCTCCACGTTGGCACTGACGAAGACGACGGTTGTCGCCGGCGTCGGCGGAGCTGTTGGTGCGGGCACGTTTGGCTCGGCGCCAACGCTCGGTGGCAACTTTGGACCTGTCGTCGTCGTGTGCTTCGAATGCCCTGCTGGCAAAGGCGGGAAGGGCGGCGAATCGGGCGTCAGTGGCCATGGTGCGCCCGGCCCGTCGATCGGGGTCGCCTTCAAGGGCACCGCGCCGCAGATCGACGCCGCGACCAAGACCACGGTCGCCACGGCCCAACTGGCGCAGCCCATTCAGACGAGCGGCAGCAAAGTCATCCCCGCGAGCGGCGCCGGCATCGCGCAGGCGCTCTACGCGATCCCCTGACGTCGCGCGTCAGTGCCGCCTCCGCCGGCGAACGAACCCAGGACCGGCCTAGAGTCCTGAACCCGGCAGCGCACGCTTCGGCGCGGAAGGCGGAGTCGCGGGAGCGGGCGCCGGAGCAGCGGGCGGCGCCGCCTGCTCCGCTGCTTTTCTCTCGCCGACCTTCGGCGCTTCCTCGCGAGGCACAACCCGCCGCCCCGGCCGCTTCGGCGGCGTCGCGGCCGACGCGGCATCCGTCGGCGTCGTGCTCGGTGAGGTCGGGGTCGGGGTCGCGGTCGAGGTCGGGGTCGCGGGGGTCGAGGTCGGGGTCGAGGTCGAGGTCGGGGTCGCGGTCGCGGTCGCGGTCGAGGTCGAGGTCGAGGTCGAGGTCGAGGTCGGGGTCGAGGTCGGCGTCGGCGTCGGCGTCGGGGTGACTAGGGTCCTAGCGGACCCGTCGACGTAACTGGACTCCGTCCCTTCGGGACTCTGTCCAGTCATGTTCGAGGTCGAGGTCGAGGTCGAGGTCGACGCCGGCGCGGTGGGCGTCACCACCGCCACCGTCGCGCTCGCCTTCGGAACCTCCCCCCTCCTCGACACCACAACCCCCGCCGCCACCGCCATCGCCGCAGCGACCGCTCCGAAGACCGCCCAGGTCTTCGCGCGCGACGCCGCCGGCGGCGTCGTGGTCTCCGGCACCGTTCGGCTCGCCGTTCCCGGCAGCGACGTCTCCTTCGAGCCATCCTCCGAGCTCTCCGCACCGGAGCCGCGCGCCAAGTTGCCTGTAGAGCGCACGCTTCCGTCGCGCGTCGCCGCCGACTCGTCCTCGCTCGCGGCCGCGCCGCGCGCCTCGCCGGTGCCGTCGCCGCGCGCCGCCGCGCCCTTCGCCGCGCGCGACTCCGCTCGCTTTGCGATGCGCGACGGCGGCGTGCCCGCTTGCGACAAGCCCTCGCCCACCATCGAGTCGATCATCTCGGTCTCGCCATCGCGCGCCGCGATCGGCCTCGCGAGCGTGCCCGTCTCGGCTTCTCGATCCACACCCACGGCACCCGCCAGGATGCCGGCCCCGCCGACTCGTGCCGGACGACGTCGCGCTTCCTCCGCGCGCGCGCGCGCATCGGCGTCCTTCCTCGCGCGGTAGGGCTCGCGCTCTTCGCCAAGCGTCATCGGCGCTGGCTCCTTCGCGAGCGTGTCGCCACGGTGAAACTCGCGGCCGTCCTCGCTTCCGCCGCTGTCTTCTGGCGTTGGCGTTGCTTCCGCGTCGAGCGGCCGGAGCCGCGGCGTCACGACCGCCGATGCGGGCAGCGTCGCCCCCGCGATGGGCGCGTCGACGCGCGTGGGCGCCGTGCGGCTGGCGCGCTGCGCGTTCGGCTCCGCGACGGGCGTCGCGTCGGCCGCTGACTGCGCGGCCGCGGCGCGCATTCCCTCGGAGGCCACCTTGGGTGCCAAGTGCAACATGTCCGTCACCGTCGATGCGGCCATCGCGTCGGGCGGCAGCGAGCCCCGCAGTTGGCGCAAGAAGCGGTGCAGCTCGGCGGCGAACGTGAACGCGTCCTCGTGACGCTCCTCGGCCTTCTTCGCCAAGGAGCGCATCACGATCTTCTCGAGCGCGGCTGGCACCGCCGCGAACTCCGCCACCGACGGCGCCGGTCGATCGACGTGCCCACGCGCGATGTTCACCGCGTCGCCGGCGTCGTCAAACGGACCGCGCCCGGCGAGGCACTCGTAGAGCACGAGCGCCGCCGAATACAGATCGGTGCGCGGCGAGACCTTCTCGCCCAAGAGTTGCTCTGGCGCCGCGTAGCGGAGCGTGCCGATGAAGCGCTGCCCCGTCACGGTCACCGCCTGCGTCGTGGCCATGACGCCGAAGTCGAGGAGCTTCGGCACCGTGAGCCCGTCGGGATCGCGGTGCAGGAAGATGTTCTCGGGCTTCACGTCGCGGTGAATGATCCCGTTCTCGTGCGCGTGGTAGAGCGCGTTGAGCAGATCGATCGAGAGGCGCACCGTGGACTCGACCTCAATCCGCTTCTTGTGCGCGATGACCTCGCGGAGCGTGCGACCGTTCAGCTTCTGCATGACGAAATACGGGAGCCGCAGCGAGTCGCCGGTCACATCCGCGGTGATGACCTGAACGATGTTTCGATGCTCGAGGCGCGCGAGCGCCTTGGCTTCGCGCTGCATGCGCTCGACGAGATCGGTCCGCGAAGAGAGCGTCGCGTGGAGCGTCTTCAGCACGTACCGCTTCTCGATGGTCGTGTCCTCGACCTCGTAGACCGTCCCCATGCCCCCGGCGCCAAGGAGCTGGATGACTCGGTACTTGGTGCCCGGCACGAGCAAGCCAGCCGGGTATTGAAACTTCTCCGCCAAAGGGCTCTCCGCGATCGACCAGCCTACCAGGGCGCGTCCGGAGGCCGAAGCATTCGGCAGCGCGGGCGCCACGGGTCAGGGGGCAGAGGGCGATGGTGCGCGGGCGGGGGTGCGCGGACGAGCAGGTGTGCCTGAATCGCGGCGCGTCGCCTCAACTACGGCCCTGCGGACCTCGCGCCCGCGGCTCTAGCTCCTGCGCCCCCGCGGCGGCGGTTCGGGCGGCGCGCGCGTCGGGTCGTCGGGCCACAAGTGGCGCGGGTACTTTCGCGCCAGCTCCTTCCGAATCGCCGGGTAGTGGCGCTCCCAAAAGCCCGCCAGGTCTTGCGTCACCTGCACGGCGCGCTGGTTCGGCGCGAGCAAGTGCACCACCACCGGGACGCGGCCGCCGCCGACGCGCGGCGTCTCCGCCATGTCGAAGAAGTCCTGGAGCCGCGACGCGACATGCGGCGGCTTGCCCGGCTCGTATTCGACCCTGACGCCGCGGCCTCGCGCGAGCGTCAGGCGATCGGGCGCGAGCGTTCGAATGGCGCGCGTGGTCGTGTCGCCAAGCTCCGCCTCAAGGACATCGACGAGGCTCATGCCCGCCACCGCTTCGAGGGTCGTTTGCCCAGAGCACATGGACCGAAGCGCCGCCTCGACGCGCGCGTCGTCGATGGCTGGGATCGTGTCGTCGACCTCTCGCGCGAACCGCGCCCGCGCCAAGAACCGCTCGAGCGCACCCTCCGGGGCAAACGCGTGCGCGCCCTTCGCAAGCGCTGCCTTCGCCAACGCCGCGCCAAGCTCTTCGTCGGTGACGTTGGCCGCCGGCGACTCGGAGAGCACGAGGCCGTCGTAGACCAAGCGACTCATGCCCAAGACGCGGCCGTTCGACTTCTGCACCACGATCTCGCGCGTCTCTTTGATGCGCTCCGGGTAGAGATCGATGAGCGTCTCCGGCTCGATGGCGCTCGCCGCGCTCACGACGATGCCGCGTGCGGCTCCGTGTACGTTGGCGGGCGCGCCGCCTTGCCGCTCCTCCGCGAGAGCCGCCACCATCCACTCGGCGTGCCGCACGACGCTGTCGCCGGAGAGCTCCGCCGAGCCGCCGCCGGCGAGCGCGAGCGCCGAGCCGCCCGGGCGAATGCGCTTGGCGACGCGATCGGGGAAGCCCGCCAAGATGCAAACGAGAAGCTCCGCGTCGGGATCGGTGGCGACGGCGACACGTGCGGGGCTTGCGGGCCTCGCCTCGCGGGGCTCGCGCTCGCCTCCGCGCGTGGCCCGCGTGAGCTGCTTTCGCGCTCGATCAACGGCCAGCGTGGCGCCCGCGTCGAGGCCCGAGGCGCGCATCGGGCCCGCGGAGAAGCGCGAAGCCTCGGCCTCCAAGAAGCGGTCGCGCATCGCCAAGAGATCGCTTGGCTCCGTCGCGTGAGCGTCGCCACGGCCCGGCCTCGCCGCGCCGAAGCTCGCCTTGGTGGCGGAACGAATGTCGCGCTCCGTGAGGAGCGCCGCCACGATGGCCGCGTCATCGACGACGTCGCGCCGCTCGCCTTCCACGAGGATTCGCGCCGCGCGCGGATGAATGGGAAAGCGAAGGAGGCGCTCACCGAGCGGCGTGATCGCGGCGGCGTCGTCGGTCGTGAGCGCGCCGAGGCGACGGAGCAGCGTGATGGCGCTTTGCCATGCGCGCGGCGGCGGCGCGTCGAGCCACGTGAGGTCGGTCTTCTTGGCGGCGAACAGCTCGAGCGCGAGCTGCGTGAGATCGGCTCGTCCGATCTCGGGGACGTCGTGCGCGGGGCGCCGATCGAAGTCGGGCTTCGTGAAGAGGCGAAGCGCCACGCCCGGTTGCGTGCGGCCGGCACGTCCCGCGCTGAATGCTCGACGCTTGGCTGATCTTCGCGAGCGCGAGCTTGGGCATGCCCGACCACGGATCGTGACTCGCGACGCGCGCCACGCCGCCATCGATGACGGCGACGACGCCTTCGATGGTGACCGACGACTCGGCGACGTTGGTCGACAGAATGATCTTGCGGCGCGTCGACGGCCCGATGGCGCGATCTTGCTCCTGTGGCGGCAGCTCGCCATGGAGGGGGACGACCGAGAGGTCGTTCTCCGCGGCGAGCTTCTCGAGCGACTCGGCGGCGCGCCGGATCTCGCCGGCGCCGGGCAAGAAGACGAGCACGTGACCGCCCTTCGACGCATCGAGGCCGCGCCCGAGGAGTGTTCGTACGGCAGACGCTACCTTCGAGGCGAGCGGTCGGTCGTCGTCCTTGGGCTCGTGCTCGATCTCGACGGGGAAGCTTCGACCTTCGGAGCGCAAGGACGGGCACCCGAGAAAGGCAGCGGCCGGCGCTGCGTCGAGCGTGGCCGACATGACGACCACCAGAAGATCGGGACGCGTCGTCTCGCGGAGGCGCCGTAGCCACGCGAGCGCGACGTCGCCGTGCAAGTTGCGTTCGTGAAACTCGTCGAGCAAGACCGCGCTCACGCCGCGGAGTTCGGGGTCGCGTACAAGGCGCCGGGTGAGCACGGCCTCGGTCACGAATCGAATGCGCGTGGCGGCGCTCGAGACGTCCTCGAAGCGCACCTGGTAGCCCACGGTGCGGCCCACCTCTTCGCCGAGCTCTTCGGCCACGCGTTTCGCGGCGAGCCTCGCCGCGAGCCGCCGCGGCTCGAGGATCACGATCTCGCCACCCTTCGCCAAGCCCGCGTCCAAGAGAGCCCGCGGCACGCGCGTTGTCTTGCCGGCGCCCGGCGGGGCCTCGAGGACCAGCGCTCCGCCGCTTGCCAGCGCCCGAACGACGTCGGGCAGAAGGCCATCGATGGGCAGGGGCGTGAGCGGCGCGGCCATGGGCGGATCACCACAACCTTTGCCACGAACGGCTCGACAATGGGAATCTGAAGCACTCATGGAGCACCTTTGTCGCCACACGACGCTGCGCCTCGGGGGCCCGTGCCCGCGCTTCGAAACGGCGCCGTCGGTCGACGCGCTGGTGGAGCGCATCGAAGAGATCGAGCGCGAGGGCGCCGAACTGTTCGTCCTCGGCGGCGGGAGCAACCTCGTCGTGGCCGACGAAGGCAGCGGCGGCCGCGTCGTCGTCAAGCTGGCCATGGATCGCGTCGCGTTCGAGCGAGATGGCGACGACGTGCTGGTGCGCGCCGAGGCCGGGGCGTCGTGGGACGAGCTCGTCGCGCGCTGCGTGAGCGAGGGGCTCTCCGGCATCGAGGCGCTCTCTGGCATCCCGGGCTCGGTAGGGGCGACGCCGATGCAGAACGTCGGTGCCTACGGCCAAGAGGTGTCAGACGTCATCACGCGCGTTCGCGTCTACGACCGCGCGGCGCGCGCGCTCGCGTGGCTGCCGGCTAGCGCGTGTGGCTTCGGCTACCGCAGCAGCGACTTTCGCGGCAAGACGGATCGCATCATCGTCGAGGTCGAGATGAGACTACGGCGCTCGCCGCTTGGTGCGCCCGTACGCTACGCCGAGCTTGCACGAGCTCTCTCGGTCGCCGAAGGCGAGGGCAACGAGGGCGGCCGCGCACCGCTCGCGCTCGTTCGCGAGACGATTCTCACGCTAAGGCGCGGCAAGGGAATGGTGCTCGACGACGGCGATCCAGAGTCGCGCAGCGCGGGCTCGTTCTTCACGAACCCCATCGTGCGCGCCGAGGTGGCCGATGCCGTCGATGGCGCGGCGGGCGCCAAGACCCCTCGGTTTCCCGCTTCCGAGGGCCGCGTGAAGCTCGCGGCCGGCTGGCTCATCGAGCGCGCCGGCTTCCAGAAGGGGCAGCGCTTTGGCCGCGTGCACATCTCGTCCAAACACGCCCTCGCCCTCGTTACCGAAGACGGCGCCACCACGCGAGAGCTCCTCGACGCCGCGCGCTCGATCCAAAGGGGCGTTCGCGAGCGCTTCGCTGTCACGCTCGAGCCGGAGCCGATCTTCTTGGGGTGTTCGCTCTGAATCGCCGGGCGTGAATCACGACACGGCTTCGTGTCGTCGCCGCAGGACTCAGGCCGTCGCGGGTTCGCGGTACACCGCGTCGACGTCGATCGCGATGCCGAGCGACTCGAGGTCGGCCTTCTCGCCTCGGCCCGCGACCGCTGCGATCTCCCACCGCTCCTGCTCGTTCTTGCGCCACACCTCCACCAGCGGGGAACGCTGCGAGACGAGGACGTATTCGCGGATCGACGGGATATGCCGGTAGTGGCCCGCCTTGATGCCACGGTCGTAGGACTCGGTCGAGTCGTTGAGCACCTCGACGACGAGGGTCGGGCTCGTTGCCGCGTGCCGATCGACGGGGCTCGTCTCGAGCTTGCCACAGACGACGCTCGCGTCGGGGTAGCACGCAAAGTCGGTCGACTCGACCCGCACGCGGAGGTTTGCGGAATACACGCGACACGGCTTGCCCGCGGCTTCGAGCGCGCTTCGAAGCTCGCCCGCGATGGCGGCCTCGAGCGTTGCGTGCTCGGGAGTCCCGCCGCTCATCGCGTAGATCTCCCCTCGGAGGTACTCGTGTTTCTCTCCGGAGGACTCCTCGAGCGCGAGGTACTCCGCGTAGGTCATGGTCGCGATCAGGGCCGGGCGAGTCACTACGAGAGCCTACCACTCGCGCGGCCCCCGTGCTCTGCGCTACGGCGCGAAGATCGACTGGAGCAGCAAGACGCTCGCTGACAGCGCCACCGCGGGAGCCACCGCGCGCGCAGCTCGCAGCGGCGCGGCCTCGACCACGAAGAAGCAAATCGGTGCGAGGAGACCGGCGCCGTAGCCGGCCGTCAGGATGCGCCAGAAGTAACCGACGTGCGCGTCGTAGAGCGCCGTTGCAGGGTCCGGCTCGCGGACGACGAGCACTTGGCCGACGCGGAGTGCCGCGTAGAGCACGATGGCGAGCGCGATCGATAGGCACGCCGCCGTGACGAAGCGCACGCGCCTTGCTCGTGAGACCTCGGTGGTGGCGTCGCCGTGGCTCGTATCGTCCTCAGACGTCATGACGCGCCTCGGTGCAGGGCGACGCGCGGGCACTCGGGATCCGGTGCGAGCGCGAAGGGGCGAGCGTCAGCGCCGCGTCCTTCGGCGAAGCCCGCGACGATACGGCAGCCGCACCGGCAGACCTTTCGCAATGGGCAGGATGCGCACGGCTCGGGTGGCGCGGCGACGAACGCTCGGAGCGCGGCTTGGTCGACGGTCGGCGCGAAGCTGCACGGCGTTCGCTGGCCGTCGGCGCGGACCGCTTCGAGGTAGCCGCCCGCTTCGCACCCGAAGATGCCGGAGCGCTCGAGGTGCGCGGCGTTGCTCATCAGCGACTCGTCCGTCGACAGAAAACACACGAGCGCGCAGTCGATGCGGAGCGAGAGCGGCGGCGTGGCTTCGCGGAGGCTCGTGACGAGTCGGCGAAGCGTCGCTCCGAAACCGAGCGCTTGCTCCCGCGAGAGGCGCCGCACGAGGTAATCGAGCGACGCTGCACGGCCAGCGGGCTTGTAGCGAAGCAGTTGCGCCTCGACGGCGCCCAACAGGCGTGCGCGCTCCAGTGTTTCTGCGAGTCGCGGGAACGTGTCTCGCGTCAAGACGACGTTGACGCCGACGCGCACGCCCGCCGCGATGAGCATCTCGATGGCGCGCTCCGCGTGCGACGCACCGTCGAAGCCTCGCACGGAGGCGTAGTCGGCCCCCGCGCCGTCGTAGCTCACGTTGACTTGTGCGAACGATCGCAACGACCGGGCTCGCGCCTCCGTCATGCCGAGACCGCTGGTGGTGACGACGGGGGTCATCTTGCGGGCGCGCACTTCGTCGGCGAGCTCGCCGAGATCGTCGCGAACGAGGGGCTCGCCGCCACCGAACGCGACGGTGAAGACGCCTTCGTGTGCGAGCGTATCGAGCGTCTGCTCAATGGACGTGCGCGCGACGTCAGTGCCGTGAGGCGTCGCGTCTTGGTAGCAACCGGTGCAGCCGGCGGCGCATCGACTCGTGACAGCCACATGAGCCTCGAGCGGTCGACGTGCGCCGCCGTTCGCCGTGTCGCTGATCATCCAACCGGGCCCGCCATCGAGGCCCAGCGTGCGAGCACCTTCGCGATCGATGGCGACGAGCGCGCCGCGGAGGTCGACGGGCGCTTGCGGCGCGTCGTCGCCGAAGCGGACCCACGCGCCCCAGCTCTCGACGCGCGCCTTCAAGGCTCTGGCTCCTCGTCTTGGGTGGGCGCGTCGCCGCCAGTGGTGGGCGCCGCGTCGCTCTCCTTCGCGGCCGCAACGGGACCGAGGGCCGCGGCGGCCGCCACGAACAGAGCCGAGCCGACGGCCGCTGTCGCGAAGAGCACGTCGAGGACGCTGCCAATGCTCGAGCAATTGGCTCCGTGACCAAGACGCACAACGTGGATGTGTTCGGGCTTGAAGCTCGTCTCGCGGTTCTCGCGCGCGCGCGCATCGTCGGTGCTGGCGTCGCGACTCATAGGCCAAAGCCGGCGAGCAACGACGTGTCCGTGCGCTCGAGCGTGAGGTAGGCCACGGCGACGAGCGCCGGCGCCGCGACAAAGGCGCGACCGAGCCGAGCCGAGGGCGATTCCCGGCCAACGGCGCTCCACGCGCGTGCGCCGAGCGCAAAGGGAACCACCGCGGCCGCGAGCAGCAAGAAGGGCAGGGGACTCGCGTTGTCGTAACTTGCGGCGAGCACCGCGCCGGCGCCGCCGAGCCACGCGGCGAAGAAGAGAGCGCGCGGAAGGAACGCCCGCGCAACGACCAAGGCCGCCCGACGGCGCGCGCTCTCGGCGCGCGCGAGCGCGAGAGCTACGCCGGCGCCAAAGAGCCCGATGAGCGCGACGCTCGCCACGTGCAGTCGCGCCCGGCGCTGGTGCTTGTGCGCGCGACCGAGGAGATCGGCGTCGCCGCTGCGCTTCGCCACTGCGAGGCCCGCCGAAACGTCACCGGCGGCGAGCAGCGCGTCGACCTGCGTGCCCTGGGCGACGCGCTTGAGGAGCGGCGACGCCGTTGTGCTCGTCTCGAGTCGTGCCGCGTGATGAACGACGCGTCCCGTGTCGGCGACGCGTTCGCGGAACGCCGCGCTCAGGAACATGTCGAGTGTGTCGCGGTCCGCGCCGGCGGGCATCGCGTCGCTGTCTCGTGCAAGCGCGTCGAGCGTCGCGCGGTCGCGCGCCAGGCGAGGATCATTGAGCACGCTCTTGATGCGGTCGTGCGGCTCGTCGGCATGAGCGGCTGCTGCGAGCAGCGTGAGGGCGCTCACGCACGCGAAGAGGAAGCCGATAACCGCCCGCACGGCCGCGAGCATATCGCCCAGTCCCCGTGGTAAGTGTTCTTTCGTGGAGCTCGTCGTGGAGGCCTGGAAGTCGAGGATCGTGGCTGCCGGCCTCGTGGCGCTCCTCGGCAGCGTTCCTTCGTGCAAGTGCGAGCGTGACAAGCCGTACGTGCCCTATTCGATCGACGGTCGCGACGCCGCCACCGCGTGGGCCGACGCCGCGCCTCTGGCGCCCGAGACCGCTTCCGGGCCCGGGGCCGACGGCGGTGTTGCGCTCTCGTTCGTCGCGGCGCCGCCTTCGGCACGAAGCTTCGTCGTCGACGGCGTGACGCTCGACGCGCCCGTGGGCCAGACCTTCGTCGGCGCCGCGCTCTTCGACTTCGACGGTGACGGCGCAAAGGATGCGGCCGCCGTCTTGCGCTCCGACGGCGCGTCGCAAGGGCCCATCTTTGCCGTGGCGCTCTTTCGCGCGAGCCCAAACGCTGGCGCCAAGCCCGCCGCCGCGCTCGTCCCGAACGTCGTGGCATCGTCGCCGCCGCTCGCCAAGTGCGACGCGCGCGCGCCGGTCGCGGCTGGCGCTGACACGCCGGTGAAGCTGGCGCTTCGCGGGAAGAGTTCCTTGGTCGTCGAGGTCGGCGCGTCGTGTCCGAACCGCGTTCCGGCGCGCTGGCTCGTCGTCGTCGCGACAGAAGCGAAGGCGCCGCGCGCGCGCTTTGCCGCGGGCATCGCCGATCCGCCCGGCGCACAACCGCTGCTCGTGGACGTCGAAGCGGCGGATCGCGATGGCGACGGCATCGATGACGTGGCCCTGCGGATCGCGCTTGATGGGGCCGTTGCGCCGTTCGAGCCCGCGCCTCGCGTGGGAGCGTCGCTCGTGTGGTTGGATCGCTCGGCGGGACTAAGTCGCGACCCCGACGAGCCCGAGGCCTCCTTCCGCGCCGTGAGCGGCGCGCTTGTCGCACGCGCCGCGCGCGGGAAGGAGGCAGCGCTCGTTCCCGTTTCGGTTCGGCAGCTCCGGCACCTCGCCCACGCGGCTTGCGCTGAAGGTGGAAGCGCCCGCATCGTGCAGCTCGCTGGCGCTTCGCTCCCGTCGTGCGCCGGGAGCCGCGCCCTTGAGGAAGCGGGCTTGGCCGAGGCACGCGCTCAAGCGACGCTTGGGGATGCGCTCCGCGCCGCGCTCGCCTTCGATCGAGCGCAGCGTCCGCCGGCGGCGAAGAGCCCCGCGAAGCTGAAGGAGGTGCAGTCGCTGCTCGAGAAGTTGGCGCCCGTGCGCGAAACGACGAGCGTGCGCCTCCTGGCCGCGGTGCCCGACGAGCCGCCCCGCGACGTGCCCGCCTTTGGTCCGTTGGCCTTCGAGGCCGACGGCCACCTCTTGATCCGCACCCGCGCGGGGGTTGTCCGCGCTGACGTCGCGCAGGGCGATGAGTCCGACGCAGGGAAGCCGCCCTGGCCGTCGGCCATCGGCGGCGACGGTCGCCCCGTGTTGGCGGCGGCGGTGCACGCGTGCGACGGCGTCGCGATTCGTGCAGTCTTCACGAAACCCGAAGGTGCGGCGACCGAGGTCATCTTGCCGGTGGTGCCGCCGCTCGGCGAGCGCTGCGTGGTGCCGCGTGGGGAGCCCCAGCCGGTGCGGCCGCTCGCGTGGGGCCCGTCGGGACTCGAGCTCATCGTGGGCGGTGAGCCGCTGCTCGTCACGGAGGCCGGGCGTGCCGGCCTCTTGGCCGCAACGCTCGACGCGCCCGGGCTCCCCGGCTCGGCAAAATCTCCCGACGGCACCGCGCTGGTGGTGCCCACCAGCGTTGGCCTGCTCGTGCGCGGCTCCTTCGGTGCGAGGCTCCTGCGCGCCAAGGAGCTCGACGGCGAGCTTCGCCACTGCGCCGTATCCAACGACGGAAAGCGCGTCGCGTGCCTCCAGAAGAAGCGCGTCGTGGCCGGCGTTTGGGACCTCTGAACCCATCCGATGGTCGTTGCTCCGCGCCGAGGCCGCGCGCGATACTGGTCGCCGTGCGATCGCTCCTGGCCCCTCTCGCCGTGCTCCTAGCCTTCGCGCTCTCGGCGCACGAGGCGCGCGCCGATGGGGAGCGCGCCTCGGCGATTTGCGAGCGCGTCGCGGGCCCTGGGCGCGTGCGCTGTGACTTGGAGCTCGTCGTGCCGGGCGCGCGAATCGCGTGGGCCGATGTGCAAGTCGTCGACACGCCGCTCTTCGTCACGGCGCTCAAAGGGCGCATCGGCCCGGCCGACGTGTCGCAGAAGGAGCGGGAGCGGTGGCGCTTCTCGTTCGGTCTCGTGGCCCGCGCTCGCGGCGCCGGGGACGTGCACCTCCGCGCGCGCGCCGTGGCCTGCCGCCCGAACGGCGACCAGGAACGTTGCGAGACGATTCAACTCCCCGTGACCGCCGCGGTGTCGTCCGGCGAGCGCTAAGGCCCGCGCCTCTTCGGTAGGTGCTTCGATAAGCGCGGAAGTTGTCGCCCGCGGCGGCGCGTTGCTACGAGTCAGGGGTGCGGCTTCCCGGTCGATTGAAGGCGACGACACTCGGCGACTTGCTCGGTTCGCTCCACCGGGCCCGCACCAACGGGACGCTCGAGGTGGTCGAAGACTCGGGCCGAAGCCACCGCGTGTTCTTGCAAGCGGGGCTCGTCGTCGCCGTCGAGATCGACGGCGGCGCCCAGGCCTTGGGCGAAATGCTCCGCCGAGAGCGCGCCATCGACGACGACGTGCATCGGCGGTCGGTGCTTCGCTCGATCTCTTCCGAACGCCTCCTCGGCGAGGTGCTCGTCACGGACTTCCGCGTCGCGCCGAGCGTGGTGGGGAGCGCGCTCCGTCGCCAGATCGTCGCGCGGCTTCGTCACCTCGAGCAATTGCCCGACGCTCGCATTCAATTTCGCGTCGCCGTGCGAACGCCACGAAGCGCGCTGACCAACGAGCCGCTGGGCGCCGACGAGTTCTTGCGCGGACGAAAGCGGGCGCGCGATGCCTCGTCGGACGTGCCTCCGTCGGGGTACTACCGCACCGGCGGCGCCGACCGGCAGCCCATCGATCCGGGGCGCCTGGACGCGCTGAGGCTGCTCGACCTCGATGCGTCAGCCGACGAAGAGGCCATCCGTCGCGCCTACCGACGAATGGCGCGCGCTTCGCATCCCGATCTGCACCCAGCGGCCACCGACGCGGAACGTCGCGCCCTCGAAGAGCGCTTCATCGCCGTCACGCGCGCGTACCGCGCGCTCGTCGCGTAGCGCCACACTACCGGACCTCACCGCCCGCGAGCGTCAGCGACGCGGCCACCGTGGCCGGCGACTTGAAGCCGTTCACGACACGCTCGTAATCGACACGCCAGCGAACGCGCGCGTTCGGCGCGACCTCACCGAGGTCGAGACCGACGACGACCTCCGCGCCCGCGGCGCCGCTCGGGCGATCGTCGCCAATCTCGCGGGGGCCGTCGGGACGGAGCTCGAAGCGACGTGCGAGGACCCGCTCGGCGCGCGACACGACTTCGTTCGCGCCGTCGAGCGCTTCGGCGCGGACGACGAGGCGTCGGAACATGTCGCCCGTGGGCATGGCGTGCCCCACGCCGCGCGTCTTCAGTGTCACCTCCAGCGAGCCCGGCCCCAGGAGGCGCGCGCTCGCGAGGAGCGAACGCCGGAGGAGCGCCGGATCACGCGAGGCCGACGCGTCGTGCCGGTGATGACGCTCGGCCCCCTTGCCCGTGATGGGCATGTGGCAATCGACGCACGACGTCGAGGCAAACGCGCTCGCTCGGTGCTCACGGACCGTGTGCTGCATGAGCTCGCTTCCACGCGGGAAGCGAAACTCGTGACACGGCTCGCAGCGCACGCCGAACTTGGCGGGGGCGGAGACCTGCGCGGGGGCGGCGCCTTGCGCAGGCCGGCGTTCGTGGTCGGCTGGGAGCGCATGGCACCCGGTGCAACCAATGCCCAATGCGCCGCCGCGCGGTGCGCTGGCGAGGGGCCCGTGGCACGCGTCGCAGAACGCGCGCGGCTCACCGGCGAGGGACGCGCGGTACGTCTCGTCGTCGTGTGAGCGTTGATGCAGCGAGCCGGTCCATTCGCGCCATTGCACCGCGTGGCAGCGCGCGCAGCCCTCGTTGCGCGTGACCGCGGCGCTCGACTCCATCGTCTTCAGTTCGTCAGCCCGCGCCAAGCGCCGCGGCGTTGTATGCGCCAAGGTGGTGCACACGGCAGCGCCCAGTGCGAGGCCCACGACCGTGAGAGGCGACCTGCTCGCGCGCATCAGCGTGACGGCGCCGGCGCCAGCACCGGTGCCTTTGTCGGCGCCGCGTCGCCGCTCACTTCACCGGTTGCGAGGTCGACGCGCACGCTGGCGCCCTCCAGCTCTGCACAAACCAGCTCCGGCACGATCCCGAACGGGACCTTCTTGGAGACGAGGGTGGCGAGCTTCACGCCGACGTTGTAGCTCGGCGCGCGGGCTACGACGTAAGGCGGTTCGGCAACCTTCACCTCGACAAGCTCGATGCTCTCGCCGAGCTCCTTGTGTCCCTTCAAAATGGATCGCGTCCGCGGGAAGGCGTCCTTTGTGAGCGGCGCCTGCGCGACGACGACCGCCGGTGTCGTGCACTCGGGCGTCGCCCGCGGTGGCCAAGACTCAAGGGCCGCGACGCCCTCGCGGCCTGCGCGGCCGCCGCAACGCATGGTCTCGGTCGGTGGCCGTGTACGAAGCAGCGCGCGTCGCGGCTCGACGGCGCTCGTGCCCTCGAACTGCGTGCCGTACGCCACGTTGACCCACGCATCGCCCTTGGCCGCGACCATGACACCGGCGACGCCGGGAGGCGTCGTTATCGCGGCAAACGGCGGGAGCGGGATGGCGACGGACTCCCATGCAATCTTGTCGGCCGGGGTACGAACGAGCCCCTTGGGTGTGACGGCCCACACCTCGCCGAACGTGACGCCGTCGAGTCGCTTGCCATGAGTGGTGTCGCCAAGGCCGCCGGGAGGCGTGATGTCGTCCCACTCACCGCCGCGCTGGCGGTAGAGCTTCGAGCCGTTCGACACCCACGCGACGCCATCGCTTGAGACCGCCTCGATGCGCAGCGAATTGCCGCGTGGCGCCGGCACGCGACGCCAGGCGCTGCCGTCGAACTGCGCCAGCACCGCGCCGTTGGCGACGAACACGTCGCGCGACGTTGCTCCGGCGATCGAAAGGCCACACGGCTCTGCATCGAACGCGTGCGGCTTCACGTCGCCGTTCGGTAGGAACGCGCGCGCGGTGCATGCGCACTTGTCGGGCGTGACCGCATCGCAGCGCTGCGCCCCGATGATCACGGTCTTGTCTTCACCGAGCCACGCTTGGCCATACGCTTCGCCTTCCCACGCGATGCGCGGAGTCGGCTCGCCGAGGGCAACGACGCCCGCCGCGCGACAGCTTCCGTTGCAGCGCGAGACCGTCGCGAGCGCGCCGGCTCCGTAGGCCCCGATGAGCTGATAGATCGAAAACCCGGCGTCGTCGGAGAGGCGGGTCTCGGCGACGGTCGTCCAACCCTTCTCGCTGCGGTGGTAGACCGCCGAGCTCATCGACGAGCGCCCGCCGGTGTTGGCCTCGACGAAGAGCTCACCGGTGGAGCTGGCGATGACGGGCCCGTAGCTGTATGCGCCCGGAAGGCCGCGCGAGAGCTCCGTGAGGTCTGCAAGGCCGGTGTCGGTGACGCGGGCGATGTTGCCGGTTCCCTCTCCCCACCAAGCAAACGTTCCGCCCTTGCTCGCCCGCACCATGAGCTGCGCGCAATAGCCGTCGACCACGTACGAGAGCGGCGCCTTTGGATCCGCGTACGTCGCCCACTTGCGCCGCGGTGCGGGCTCGGGAGATGCGTCCTTCGTGACGGACTCCGCGTCGCGCATGGCTAACGGTTCGGGAGTCATCGACACGACGGCGCTCGGCTTCGTCTTGCTGTCGCTCGGTGAACGACAAGCCGTGGCGAACGGCGCCAAGCCAACCACGGTGAACAGTGCCGTGCGGAGCCGCATCGGCGACATGGTACCTGCGTTTGGCGCGCGGCATCGGCCGAGCTGGGCAGCCTTCGAGGGGGGATGCGTCGCGCGGGCTCCAAGCTCCTCGCCGTCCGCTACCATCGGCGTCGATGTCGCTCTTCCCGACATGCCAGTTCAAGTTCCACTTGAACGATGGCGGCCTCTCCCCGGGCAAGGTCAATCGGATCAAGCTCGAACTCGAGGTGCCGGCGCCGATCCCGCGCGCCGAGTTCTTGCTCATCGAGTTCGCCAGCGTCGCCTGGGCGGACTTTGGCTCGGGCAAGAGCCGTCGCCGTGAGAAGCGCGATCTCTTGCGCCTCCCCTTTCGCCAACCGATCGAGGGCGGCGTCCTCGCGAAGGGCACGCACCCGTACTTCGTCGACCTCGACTTGCCACGCTGGCTGCCTGTGGCGATGACGGGCCTCGACTGCGAAATCGTGCACGTGCTCTCGGCGCGCCTCGACGTCGACTGGGCTATCGACCCCCACGAGGAGCTGCGGTGCGACGTGCTCCTCCCGCCGCGAGACACGCGTCGACGGGTCGAGACGTTTCGTTCGCCCGATGGCTATCACGCGGCGCTCGTCGTGGAGGTCGCTCTCGCGCCCGTGGCCGTCGCCGGCGAGACGCTCTCGGGCACCGTAGCCATTCGCGCTGGCGCCGAGGCGCTCCGGACGGGGCTCGACGTCGACCTGACGAAGGTCTCCCGTATCGCTCTCGGTAGCCGCGACGCGCGCTCCGAAGGCTTGGCGAAGGTGCACCTCGAGAGGTCCCTCTTTGCCGACGGTCAGCCGGCACCGTTTCGGTTGCCGATCCCGCGGGCGGTGACCCAGCGAACGGGCACCATCGACACGGACTTTGCCGTGGAGGTGTGCGTCCCCTTGCCGTTTGCGGCCGACCCGACCTTCCAGATTCCTATCGAGGTTCTGCCAGCCGGGTCGCGCGTCGTGACGGACGCGGGAGCGAGCTCGCTCGTCGGTGAGGCGCGGCTTCGCGAGGTTGCCAAGCGCGTCGCGGAGCGCTTGGGTCTCGCGTTAGGGGCGCGCGACGCGTTGGTGAGCGGAGCCAACGGCAACGTCGAGTTCGTGCTCCGCGACGCGCCGCGCGGCGGTCGCCTCGGCGTCGAGGCGCTCTTGTCGTTCGCGAGCCTCGGCCTCGACATCAACCTGCGCCCCCGTCGCCTCATTGATGCGCTGCGATTTCAAGAGCGAGCGCCGAGTCTGCCGGGCGAGCTTGGCGAGCGCTTTCTGTGGCATGCCAGCGTTCCGCCCGACCGGTATGACCAAGCGCTCTTCGACCAGCGCACGCTCGGCCGGATCTTCGGCGGGCTCGCGCGCGTCGACGAGCTTCGCATGAACGATCACCTGCTGGCGTTTCACGTCTCCGTGGAGGGCACCACCACCAGCGAGGAGGAGGCCCTCATGATGACGGCGCGGCTCGCCCAGGAGAAGGCTGCGCTCTTGTCGACGCTGATCTCGGAGCTTCCATTCCCGCGCGCCTGCGCCGCGTCGCGGGACGCCTGGGAGCTCGCGGCCAAGAGCTCAGGCGGTGTCCTTGTGCCCACGCGTCCCGCCATCGTGAACGTGCCCCTCGTGCTCCGCGGGCGCGGTGGAGAGGCGCGGTCCTTCGCGCTCAGCCTCGGAACCGATTGGTCCGCTGGCGAGCCACAGTCGCATGTGGAGGTCGCCATCGGCTTCGACCTGCCGCGGCAAGCGGCTGAGCGCCTCCTCGAACTGCCGCTCGAGTCAGCGCTCGCGGCGCACCGGCCGTCGCTCTCCCTCGGAGGCAACGAGGGCGCCACGATTCTTCACGCGTCGTTCGAGGGCCTCGCGCCGCCGGTCGAGCTTATGGGCCTCGGCGAAACGCTCGCCGCGTGGGCGCTTGAGATGCGCGGCGAAGGCGGCGTTGTCGCGCCGTATCGGTGATGGACGCCCCGGCACCTTTGCCCTGGTCGGAGCTCGGTCCGAACACGGCGCGCGCGTTCACCGAGCCGCTCGGCGTGATCGCCACCGCCGCCGCTGTGACGTCCACGGCGGCGTTTTCATCAAGCGGGCTTGACCATGACGCGCGCCGCGCCGTGGGCGAATCCTTCGCGAGTGAGGGACTCGGGGACGCGTCCGTCTTGCTCGGCTACGTGCTGCCGGTCCTCGTCCCCGCGAGCCTCTTCGCGTCGGGCGCAGCCACGTCACGGCGAAGCCATTGGGTGCACGCGTCCGCTGCCGCGCAGGCCGTGGTCGTCACCTTCGCCGCGACGCTCGCGCTGAAGCTCACGACGGGCCGGCCGTTCCCACTCCACGGCGCGCCGCGCGACGCGGCCGATCGCTATGGCCATCCGGAGCATGCGCGCGAGTGGAACTTCTTCGCGCCGGGGCGCGGACTCGCGTGGCCCTCGGGGCACGCATCGGCGACGTTCGCATTGGCGGGCGCGCTCTCGGCGAGCACCGCCGACACCGCCGTCACGATCGCGAGCGCGGGCGTTGCCGCCGGCGTGTCGCTCGGCATGCTCGTGGGCGATCATCACTACCTCTCCGATGTCGTCGCTGGCTCGCTCCTCGGCCTTGGCGTGGGCGACGCCGTGGGCCGCGGCTTTCGAGCGCGGTTTCTCGGCGCCAGCGACGCTCGTGGTGTGCGCGTGTCGCTTCTGCCTGGGCTGTCGCCGAGCGTGCCGGGCTTCCGAGTCTCGGTCTCGGGCCTGTGACGCATCGGGCCTGTCGCGCAGCCTTTTGATGCGCGACGAACGCTTTCCGCGTTGCGCCCGAGGGCCGACGGGCGCGATCCTCGCTCCGTGACCGACGACGTCAGCCGCCTTCGCATCGAGCGTGATCTCTACCGGGGTCTCCTCTCGCTCGGTGAAGAGGACGACCTTGTCCCGTTTCTGGAAGAAGCGCTCTCGCTCGTGATGCGCCTCTCTGGCGCGCACCACGGTCTCATTGAGCTGCGCGCTCTTGACGGCGAGCCCGTCCGCATCGCTCGGGGCCTCGCCGACGCCGAACTTCCGGCGGCGCTCCGCGCGTTCTCGACGAGCGTGGTGCGCGAGGCCCTGGCCTCGGGGCGCACAGTGAGCACCGCCAGCGCCATCGACGATCCTCGCTTCTCCGACGTGCGAAGCGTCCAGGCCGCGAGCTTGCGGGCCATCCTTTGCGCTCCGCTCCAAGGCGGCGACGCCGCGGGGGTCCTGTACCTCGCCGAACGGACCGAGCCTGGGCCATTCCCTGAAGGGGCGCGTTCGCTCGTCGAGCTCTTCGCGAAACACCTGGCGCCACTCGCCGGACGCATCGCGCGCGCGCGCGCCTTGAACGTCGACGTGACCCGCGAGCTTCGCGGCCGTGTGCGGGCCGACGCCGTCGCGGGGCGCAGCGCCGCCTTGGCGAGCGTGCTTCAACAGATACTCGTGGCCGCGCCGGTTCCCATCTCGCTCCTCGTGACGGGCGAGAGCGGTACCGGCAAGACCGCCATTGCCCGGGCCGTCCACGACACGTTGTCGCGCCATGCGGGGCCCTTCGTTGATCTCAACTGCGCCGTGATTCCCGAGGCGCTCTTCGAGAGCGAGCTCTTCGGGGCAGAGAAGGGCGCTCACAGCACCGCGACGCGGCGCCTCGACGGCAAGATCGAAGCGGCCCGCGGCGGGACCCTGTTCTTGGACGAGATCGGCGAGCTGCCGCTCTCGGTGCAAGCGAAGCTCCTGGGGTTTCTCCAGAGCCGAAGCTACTTCCGTCTCGGCGGCACGAAGGCCGTCGAGGCCGACGTTCGCGTCGTCGCCGCCACCAACCGCGATCTGAAGGAGCTGGTGGCCGAGAGGCGCTTTCGCGAAGATCTCTTCTACCGGCTCGACGTCCTTCGCATCCACGTGCCGCCGCTTCGCGAGCGCGTCTCGGATATCGCGCTCATCGCCGACGCGATTCTCGTGCGCCTGGCCGAACAGCACGGCCGGCGGCTCGCGCTTTCTCGCGCCGCGGAGCTCGCGCTCGAGGAGAGCGAGTGGCCCGGCAACGTGCGCCAACTCGAGAATGTGATCGCGCGCGGTTGGGCGACGGCGCTCGCGGAGGGCACCGCGCGCGTCGACGCGCGTCACGTCTTTCCGGGCGCGAAGGCCGAGGCGCCGAGCGACGCGGAGACCAACGAGCCCGAGGGTTGGCGCGAGGCCACGCTGCGATTTCAGCGGCGCCTGCTCGCCGACACGCTCGCGGCGACGTCGTGGAACGTGGCCGAGTCAGCCCGGCGTCTCGGCGTCGCGCGCTCTCACATGAACGAGCTCATCAGGGCGCATGGTCTCGAACGACCCGGCTGACGACGGGCCTGACGAGCAGGCTGACTCGCCCGCACCGCCGGCGGCCGGCGAGCTGCCCGTCGGCTTTCGGGTGGGCGACTACGTCGTGACGGGGCGCGTGGGCTCGGGCGCCACGAGCGTCGTGTACTCCGGCGAGGAGCCGCGCATCAAGAAGCGCGTCGCCATCAAGGTGCTCAAAGAGATCGTCGATCCGGCGCGGCGCGACGTCGCCCGCGTTCTTCGTGAGGCTCGCCTCGTCAACGAGGTGGGCCACGCCGGCATCGTCGATGTCTTTGCCTTTGGCCTGCTCGACGATGGTCGCCCGTACCTCGTCATGTCGTTGCTCTCAGGGCGTTCGCTCGGCGATGAGCTCCGGGCGCGCGGCCGCTTGCCCCCCAAGGAGGCGTGGGTCATCGCACGGGACATCGCCGACGCGCTCGCGGCGGCCCATCGCGCCGGGATCGTCCACCGCGACCTCAAGCCCGACAACGTGTTCCTCGAGAGGCATGGCGAGGGCGTGCGGCCGCGCCTCTTGGACTTCGGCATCGCAAAGGCCGACGAGCGGCCCGACGAGCTTGCGCTGTCGCAAACAGGCCGGCCCATGGGGACACCGCTCTACATGGCGCCGGAGCAATGGTGGGCGCGCGGCGTCGAGCCGCGCACCGATCAGTACGCTTTCGGTGTTTTGCTCTTCGAATTGCTCACGGGCCGGCCGCCCTTCGCGGCGAGCACGTACGTGGAGCTCTTGCAGGCGCACCTGCACGAAGCGCCTCCCACGCTGGCTTCCCGCGCGTTCAACGCCTCGGCGGCCCACGAGGCGCTCGTCGAGCGATTGCTCGCGAAGGCACCCGATGCACGCTTCGAGTCGATGGCGGCCGTGATCGCCGCGGGCGATCGCGCCTTTGACGCCGCCGGCGTCGCGAGCTCTTCGCCGGCGGCCACGACCCTCGCTCCCGAAACGCGCGGCAACGAACGGCGAGCCGCCGCGCCAACACCTGCGGAGTCTGCGCCCTTGCCTCGGCCATCGCACCGGCCTTTGGCTTCGTCGCCGCGCCGACCGCGCGAGGCGCGCCGCGCGCGCGGTCGCGAGCCATGGTGACGCTCGCGTTGGGGCTCGGCGTCGTGGCCTCTGCGGCCCTCGGGTACGCCGGCCCGAAGGCGCACTCGCCTGCGCATTGGGTTCACCTGAGCGGCCTAGCAGGTCTCCTCATCGAGGCGCTCGTGGTCGTGTATGCGTTGACGGCGCTCCTCGGACGCGGCGCGAGCGGTCGCGTCGTCGCGACCGTGCTCCTCGCGCTCACGATTCCGTCGGCGCACGTCAACTGGAGCCACGTCGAGCGGTTCCTGGCGACGTGCGAGCTGGCGGAGCGGTTCGCGGTGCTTCACGTGGGAGCCTACGAAGCGAGCGCCGTGCGCTTTGCGGGCGGCGTTGGCGTGGCGCTTACGGCTGCGTGTGTGGTGTGGCTAGGGGCGCAAGCTCGCGCGGTTCGCGACGTCGTCAGCGAACGCAAAGGACGCCGCGATCGGTGGGCCGCGGCGATCGTGCCGGGCGCGCTCATGATCCTCGCCGCGTCGCTGGGCGAGTGGGGCGTCGTGTTCGTCGCCTCCGTCGCGCTCGTCTTGGCAGGCCGGCCTGAGGAGAGGCCTGTGGACACGGCCGGGGAGACCGCGGGCGAGGCCCTCGCTACGGACCACGCGCTGCCTCCGGCCACGAGCGCTGTCGCCTCGATCGCCGCCGTCGTGATGGCCTTCATCGCGTCGCTCGCCCGCTTGTCCGGTCGCGAGGGCTTTGCGTGGACGGACGCGCTCACCCGCAGCGAGCGCGCCGTCGCGCTGACGTCGATCGGCGACGCGCGGGCGATCACCTGGGGCCTTGGCCTGGCCGTCATCACGGCCGCGCTCTTCGGTGAGACGATGCGCTATCGCCGGGCAGCACCGGCGGGCCCGTCGCGCTCGGCGAGGCCGCGAAGCGCGACGATCCTTGCGGCGCTCCTCGTTGCGACGGTCGCGTCTGACGCGGCCTACGGCCTCCGGGTGTCCGCGGCGCGGCGGAGCGTCGCTTCGGCGCTCGAGGGGCAGTTCGCTTTCTTCGCGGCCTTGGGGCCGCCGGCCACGCACTTGCCGTCGGAGCTGGCGCCCCCGCCGCACGCCGCGGCGGCGCTCCAGGTCTCACGCGATGCCGTCGCCGTCGACGGGCGCCGCGTGGCGCGCCTCGACGCCATCGACACACCGGCGGCGCAGAGCGCCATCGCCAACGCGCTCTGTCCCGCCGTCGCGCAGCGTGAGTCGCAGCCCCCGGCGCCCGAGCTCTCGTTGCTTCTCGACGCACGAACGACGGTCGCGGTCGTCGGCCGCCTGCTCGCCCTGGCGGCCGAGTGCGGCGCCGGCCGCGTCGAAATGCTCCTCCAGAAGGGCGAGCCGCCGGTGCTACCTCGCGGCGCGCCACCGGAGGCGGCGTTCGTCATCCCATCGGACTTCGTTGCCGTGCGTCTGCGGCTCTCGCGCGTCGACGGGGCGCCGTTCCACGGGGGCGCCGAGGCGCTGGCGCGCGCTGCCGAAGGCGCCGTGCGCGCCGGGAGCGAGCTCGCTGTGCGGGTCGGGCCTCCTCCGGCGCCCTGACCGGCGGAGCGGACAGACGGCGGACGGACGGCGCCCCGCGAGTGTCCGCGATTCCGGACGCCGGGGGCGATCGAGCGGCGCCGACCCCTGGAAATCAAGCGAATGCCGTCATGGCACGGTCATCGCATCACGTTTCCACAGCGAGCCGCCGAGCGGGGGCTCATCCAACAAGCAACTTCGGCAACCAACCAAACATTGAAGGACAACGATCATGGAATTTCTTCGCGAAGGTGGCGTGGGCATGTGGCTGATGCTTGGAACCGTGCTTGTCGTGTCGGTCTTTGCGGCGACGCGTCGCGGGGCTGCGAGGTCACGCACGCTCGGCGCCGGCGCCGCCATGGTGCTCGCCGAGGGACTCTTCTCCGTCGGCATCAACCTCGAGGCAGTGGCTGCGAACTACACGAAGTTTCCGAACCCCGTGGAAGCGCTCGGTACCGGCATCGGCGAGGCCGCCAACGCCGCCTGGTTCGCGAGCCTCTTGGCCGTCGCACTGGGTGCTGCCTTCGTGGCGAGCGTACGCAAAGACGCCGCGCTCGGCGCCTGAGCGGAACGCGTGGCGCGTGACGCGACGAGCGTCGGGAGCGTCTCTGCTCAGTGATACTGCGTGAGCTGGGCGAGCTGAAGGCGCCCTTCCGGCGCGAAGGACGAGTCGGGGTACTTGCGGAGGAGCGTCCGCCACGTGTTCTTCGCGTCGTTCCAGGCCTGAAGCTCGCTCTGGCTGTGACCCAGGTGATAGAGCGCGTCGTCTTGCAGCTCCTTGTCGGTCGCGCCCTCGGCGAGCGCCGTCAGGATCGGGATCGCTTCCTTCTGCTTGCCGAGCTTTCGGTAGGCCACGCCGAGGCCGAGCCGCGCCGCCGGCGCGATGGCCGAGTCTTCCTTGTACTTCAGCGCCTCTTCGTAGGCCGTGGCGGCCTCTTGCCAGCGACCGGCGCGGGCCCGGTCTGTCGCTTGCGCATAGGCCGAGACGCTGAGCTCATTTTTGGCGCGCTCGACGGCGTCGGAGATGGCGATCTGCTCGGCCTTCGAGAGCGGCTCCTTCTTGATCGACTCCCACGCTTCGACGAGCTCGCCGCGCTTGCCCTGGCGCACGAGCTCGTAGAACTGGGCCGCGCGCATCTCGGCGCGGGCGCGATCCTCCTCGCGCTTCTGGAGCTCGCGGACCTCCTTCTTGAGGCGCTCGTTCTCGAGGGTTTTGTGCTCGGTGTCGCTCTTGACGGCGTCGATGCGGGCGTCCCAGGCGAATTTCAGCGCGATGAAGACGACTACGACGAAGACGATGTACGCCGTGGCGCTGTTCAGCGAGAGGCGCTTTTCGTAGTCCTGCTGGCGCTTGGCGATGGACCGGATGTCGGCGCTGAGGGCGTTGGTCAGGTTGTTCGTCTTGATGACGAGGCCCCGAGACTCGATGATCTCGCGCTTGATTTCGCGGAGTTCTTCGTCGACGTCGTGCACCGGCGACTGCTTACGCGCCCCATGGGTGGCTGGCAAGGGGGGGTGGCTGGCAAGCGGGCCGCGAAGCCGCAGATCCATTGCGGGACGCACGGTTCCCTGCTAACCAAGCGCACCCCACTACTACCTGGACGCCGCGATGCACACGACCGATATCCGCAAGGGCCTTCGCATTCAAATTGATGGCGTTCCGTACCACGTCATCGAGCACACCTTCGTGAAGCCCGGGAAGGGTCAAGCGTTCACGCGCGCCCGCATCCGCAACCTCACGAACGGCAACGTCATCGAGCGGACCTGGAAGAGCGGGGAGTCGGTCGAAATCGCCGACGTCGAAGATCGGACGATGGCCTACTCGTGGGCCGAATCCGACACCTACGTCTTCATGGACACCAACACCGGTGACCAGATCCACGTCGAGAAGGACAAGGTCGGCGACGCCGCCAAGTGGCTCGTCGAGGGCCTCAACATCGACGTCACCCTGTACAACGGCAACCCCGTCGGCATCGACCTCCCGCCGAACGTGGTCATGCAAGTCACGTCCAGCGAGCCTGGCATCAAGGGCGACACGGCCAGCGGCGCCACCAAGCCCGCCACCGTCGCCAGCGGCGCCGTGGTGAACGTGCCCCTCTTCATCAAAGAGGGCGAGTGGATCAAGATCGACACCTCCTCGGGTCAATACCTGGAGCGCGTCAACAAGTAGCCCGCCGGGTCGCCAGTCTAGCCAGACGTCCAGCCGAGCGGTCCAGCCGACCAGTCTAGCCAGGCACCGAGTTCGCCATCGAGCTTCACGGCAACACCAAGGGGCTCTCCCCGTCGGCCGAGCGCACGTTGTTGCGGCTCTACCGCCGCCGCGTCCCCATCGAGCACCTGGCGACGCCTGAGCTCGTGCGCTCGCTCGTCGACGCATCCATCGACACCGGTCGCCAGGTCGGCGTGCTCGTGCACCGCTCCGGTCAGGTCGACACCGTCATCGTCGGCGACGCGGGCAAGCTCATGCTGCCGGACATCGGCCGCCTCCGGGCCGCCGAGGGGCGCTTCCGCGCGCTTCGCTTGATTCACACGCACGTCCGCGGCGAGCCGCTGACGCACGACGACCTCGTCGACCTCGTGCGGCTGCGCCTCGACGTCGTGTGCGCCGTGCAGATGGCCCCTCGCGGTGAGCCGCGAGGCTTCGTCTACGCGCACAACGTCGCCGATGAGCCGCCCTACCGTATCGTCGGTCCGTTGCCCATCGCGCGCATCGGCGAGCTTCACGTCGGCCAACTCATGGCGTCCCTCGAGGCCGACTTCGCGAAGCGCATACGTTCGCGCGAGGTGCGAGGCAAGGACGGCCGCGCGATCTTGGTGCAGGTCTACAAGAAGGACGACCGCAACATTCACCCGGAAGAGAGCTTGCGCGAGCTTCACGAGCTGGCGCGCACGGCCGGCGTCGAGGTCGTCGACGCCATCGTCCAGGCGCGCGAGAGCATCGATCCCAAGTTCGTCCTCGGGATCGGCAAGCTCGAAGACGTCGTCATGCGAGCCATGGAGCTCGACGCCGAGACGCTCGTCTTCGACCGCAACTTGAGCCCGGCGCAGGCGGCGGCCATCTCGGCCATGAGCGATCTCAAGGTCATCGATCGCACCCAGCTCATTCTCGACATCTTCGCGCAGCGCGCCGAGAGCAAGGATGGCAAGCTCCAGGTGGAGCTGGCGCAGCTCAAATACGCGATGCCGCGGCTCTCGCTCAAAGACGACTCGCTCTCGCGCCTCACCGGCGGCATCGGCGGTCGCGGTCCCGGCGAAACGAAGCTCGAGATCGGCAGGCGGCGCGCCAAGGAGCGCGTCTCGCACCTCGAAGGGGAGCTTCGCAAGCTCGCGCGCCAGCGGACCGAGCGTCGAAAGAAGCGCGGCCGCGATGCGGTGCCCACCGTCGCCATCGTTGGGTACACGAACGCCGGCAAGAGCACGCTGCTCCGCGCGCTCACCGGCGCCGACACCCTCATCGAAGACAAGCTCTTCGCCACGCTCGATACGCGGTCGCGCACCATCCGCGTCGGCTGGGCCGGCTACGGCGAGCGCGAGGTCGTCGTCACCGACACGGTGGGCTTCATTCGCGATCTGCCCAAAGATCTCTTCTCCGCCTTCCGCGCCACCTTCGAAGAAGCGGAAGGCGCCGACCTCTTGCTCCACGTCGTCGACGCCTCAGACCCGGCGCGAGACGAGCACATGCTCACGACCGACGCGCTCTTGGAGGAGCTCGGCGTGGGCGACGTTCCGCGGATCCTCGTCTTCAACAAGGTCGACCGGCTCGAGTCGACGGAGCGGTTGCTCTTGGCCGGCGCGGCAACGCGTGCGCGTGCGCCCGTGAAGGCCGAGGCCGTGGTGCAGGTGAGCGCGCGTGACCGCACGACGACGCGGCCGCTCGTGGAGGCCATCGCGACGGCGCTACGCGAGCGCTGGGAAAACGCTGCAAAGCCACCGCCGGCGCGCGACGACCTACCGGTCCGCGAGATGCTCCCGTGGGAGACGCAAGCGCCCGAGTCGGCGGACACGCTCGACGCGCTGCTCTTGGCGGCGGGACGCCGAAGAAAACACGCGCCCTAGGCGCCCGACCCGATCGAGAAGTGACAAGGAGTTCACCCATGCGTCTGTCCCGATTCGTTGCGATGTTGTTCACCCTCGCGCTCTTCGCGCTGCCCGTCACGGCCTCGGCCCAGCAACGCCTCGGGTTCTACGACGGGCAAAGGCTCCAGACGGAGCTCGAAGACGCCAAGGCTGCGAAGGCGCGCCTCCAGAAGTGGATCGATGACCGGCAGAAGGAGCTGGCCCGAGAGCAGGAGGCCCTCCGTAAAGACAAGGAGGCGTTCGACAAGCAGGCGTCATCGCTCAGGCCCGATGTGCTCTACCAGAAGGGCGGCGAGATCCAGAGCCGGTTCATCGCGTTGACGCAAAAGTATGAGCACATGCAGCGCGAGGCGCAGACCAAAGAGCGCCTGGAGATGGAGCCCATCCTGACCAAGATCGGCCAGGCGGTCGCGCGGTTGGCTGAGCAAAAGGGCTTCGCCATGATCTTCGACCAGCGAACGTCGGGCATGACTTACGGGCAGGCCCAATACGATCTGACGAACGAGATCATCCGCCTGTACAACGCTGGGTCGAAGCAGCCGTCGAAGTAGGAAGGGGCGAAGTAGGAACGGGCGAAGTAGGAGGCGCAGAACCCGGGGCAGCCCGTCGGACGCCACCTGAGGGGCTCGCGACGGCGACCTTTGGTAGACTCTCCGTCGTGTCCACCGTCGCGCATCAGCGGAGTCGAGCCTTGCACGGCGCCGTGGCCGCGCGGCTCGCTGCCGACGAGACCCTGGTGGGCCTGGCGCGCGAGCGTGTCCGCGAGTGGCGCACCAAGGGGACCGTCCACGCCGCATACGTCGATGCGTGGGAGGAACTGCTTGGCGGCCCGCTTGACGCCCTCCTCGCCGCCCTGACCGCACCGTCGGAGCGCATGCACGACCTCCGGCAGGTGAGCCCCTTCGCAGGGCTCCTCGATGCCCGCGAGCGGTGGCGCATTCTCCGGGGGCTCCGCCCATGAAGCGAGCGGAGCTCGAGCACCTCATCCGCGCGGCGTCGACCATCGCCGACGACGACGAGCTGATCATCGTCGGAAGCCAGGCCATCTTGGGCCAGTTCCCCGACGCACCAGCCGAGCTGCTCGTGTCGGTAGAAGCAGACGTATATCCGCGGAACCACCCGGAGCGCTGGGAGCTCATCGATGGCTCGCTTGGAGAGTTGTCACCGTTCCACGAGACGTTTGGGTACTACGCGCAGGGCGTCGAGCCAGGCACCGCGACATTGCCCGCAGGATGGGAGCAAAGGCTCGTCAGCGTTCGCGGGCCGGGTACGCGAGGGGCGACGGGTCTGTGCCTCGAGGTGCACGACCTTCTCGCCTCCAAGTACGTGGCGAACCGAGCGAAGGATCGCCGGTTCGCCCGCGACGCCTTCCGCTTCCGGCTCGCGGCGGAGCCCACGCTCCTGGCCCGCATCCAGGACCTCCCGGTGTCGGTCGAGCAGAAGGCGCAGATCGCTGCCGCCGTCGCCGTCGACGCGGCGTCCCAGCCGGCGCCGTAGCGCCCTTCGCGCGATTCTTTCGCGCTTTGGGTGTCTCAGTTTGATCCGGCTCCAGGGTGCGAGTCTCTCTCGAGGCACTCGCCTCGAATGTCTCGGCGATCGCGCCGGCGCCATTACATTCTCCACGCGAGGGAGGTGCGCCATGGAGACAGATCCGAGTAGGCGACGAGACAGTGGCATCCGCGCCGTCGTGCTCACCACGAGTGAGGTTCGCGAGCGCATCTTGGCGGAACATCGACGCCTTCGCCGCCAGCTGATCGACGTTCAGGTGAGCGCCCGCGAGGCGGTCCTTGAGCCGCTCACGCTCGCGCTGTTGCGGGCGCGCCTCCGCACATTGCTCGTCGAATTTGCGATGCACCTCGATTCGGAAGAGGAGCTGCTTATCCCGGTTCTCACAGGCATCGATGCGTGGGGGCCGCTCCGCGTGCTCGAGTTGAAAGAGGAGCACGAGGGGCAGCGGAACTTGATCAAGGACATGCTCGCGCGCGCCGAGCGCGAGGAGTCAGCGGAGACGCTGGCCGCCGAGGCCGACGCTCTGGTGCTCCGCATCTTCCGCGACATGCGCGAGGAAGAAGACGGCATCTTGCGCGAGGAGATGCTCCACGACGACGTTGTCGTGGTCGATCAGTGCGGCGGCTAGGAGGCCTTCGGCGCGGCTGAGGGCGCGCCCGCTATCGCTCTCGCAATTTCGCCTCGAGCTCGGCGATTCGTCCCTCGGCGAGCCGCGCGGCTTCTTGCGCGGCGTCGCGCTCTGCGGAAAGCGCAGCGATTTGCGTAGCGGACATCGCGACTTGCTCCGTTGCATCGGCGAGCGCCCGCAAGGCCGCCTCCCGCTCCCGCGTCGCGGCTTCCCTCTCGCGCGCGGCAGCCGCCCGCTCTTCGTCGGGGCTGGGAGCGAGCTCGCCGTCAACAAGGATGCGCAAGGTCGCCGGGTAGATGCCCTCCGGAGCGACGAGCCAATCGACCGCCTTGCCGAGGCCCAAAGACAACGTGACGCTCGGCGTCCGGTCGCCTTCGACGACCCGCTCAACGAAGTCGCCTTCCACGCGGTCCCAGACGCGGAGGCGACGCCCCTCCGGTGCGTCGACATCGAAGCAAACGAACTCGCGGACGCCCATCGCGTCGTAGGACTCACGCTTCTCGTCGAGGGTCCACTTCTCTTGCGTGTCGGAGAGACTCAGGATCTCCACCGCGAGCTCAGGGACGCCGAGCTCCCACGTCTTCCACGAACGCTCTTCGCGGAGCACGGCCGCCGGCAGGCCGAACTTGATGCACGCGTCGGGGGCGCGCACGAAGCGGTTGTCGCTGGCGTTCCAGTAGACGAAGACGTCTGCGCCCACGCTGTGCGCCTCGCCGCAGAGGCGCACGAGCAGCGTGTGGAGCACCATGCCCAGCCTGTAGTGTCGCGGCGATTGACCCAAGTGCTCCTCCCACGGCTCCTCGGCCGGGAAATGGAGCGGCTGCGCGGGACGGACGTGGCGAAGCTTGTGGGCTAAGAGAGGCTCTCGAGCCATGTCCGTGAGTGTACCCAAGTCTTCGTGAGGTGCCGTCCCGCGCATCCGCATCGAGGGAGGAATGAGCACGTCGCACGCCAACAGCGGGCGCGCGAAATCGCGGAGGAGTTTCTCGGCTGAGGGTGGCCGCGGACAAGATCACGTGGCCATGGACAGGTCCTAGCCGCTGACGACCCTCAATCCATCCCGCGTCGTCCGGCCTTCGTTTCGCCGCGGCGCTTCTTCTCGGTGATGCGCCGCTCGACGGAGCCGCGCGTGGGGCGTGTCTTCCGGCGCGCCTTCGGCTTCGTCAGCGCCGCGAGGATCATCGTGCGAATCTTGTCGCGCGCGTCCTCGAGGTTGCGCCCTTGATCGCGCGTCTTCTGGCTCGTAACGCAAAGTCGGCCGTCGGCATCGAGGGCGTTCTTGAAGAGCGCTCGGAGGCGCTCTTTGGTCTCCGGGAAGAGCGCGCCGGTGCCGTCGAGGTCGAGCCGGAGGTCGACCTTCGACGCGACCTTGTTGACGTTCTGGCCGCCGGGGCCCGACGCGCGGACCGCTTCGAAGGAGAGGTCGCCCGCGGGGATGACGATGCCGGGCCTGATCTCGAGCGGCTCCATCCGCTTCTCTATAGCCGAATCACGCCGGTTGAAGCACCCCGCGCTTGCCCCGCGCCGCAGGCCCCTGCCTCGGCGGCTGCCGAAGAGGCCCGCCGTCTCCAGTGAAACGCCGCACCACTTGCGCTATGACCCGACGCCATGAGCCGTACCGTGCGCGCCCCCGTGGGGCAGACGTTGTCGTGCAAGGGTTGGGTCCAAGAAGCGGCCTACCGCATGCTTCAGAACAACCTCGATCCCGACGTCGCGGAGCGCCCCGCCGACCTCGTGGTCTACGGCGGCACCGGCAAGGCGGCCCGCAACTGGGAAGCCTTCGACGTCATCTTGCGCGAGCTCCGCGCGCTCGAGAACGATGAGACGCTCCTCGTTCAGTCGGGCAAGGCCGTCGGACGCTTCCGCACCACCAAAGATGCTCCCCGCGTTCTGCTCGCAAACTCGAACCTCGTGCCTGCCTGGGCCACCTGGGACGAGTTCCGGCGCCTCGAAGGCCTCGGCCTCACGATGTACGGGCAGATGACCGCCGGCTCGTGGATCTACATCGGCTCGCAGGGGATCCTGCAAGGCACCTACGAGACCTTCGTCGCGGCCCGCAAGACGTATGCAAAGCGCACGGGCCGCGCCGAGGCCGGGCTCTGGGCCCTCACCGCAGGCCTCGGTGGCATGGGCGGCGCGCAGACCTTGGCGGCCACCATGGCGGGCGTCTCGTGCCTCGCCGTCGAGGTCGATCCCTCGCGCATTCAGAAGCGACTCGAGACCCGCTACGTCGACGAACGCATCGACGACCTCGACAAGGCTCTCGCTCGCCTCGCCGAGGCGAAGGAGGCAGGACGCGCCATCAGCGTCGCGCTCATGGGCAACGCCGCCGAGGTCTACCCCGAGCTCGTGCGACGCGGCGTCGTGCCTGACCTCGTCACCGAGCAGACCTCCGCGCACGACCCGCTCATCGGCTACGTGCCGCCGGGCCTCTCGCTCGAAGACGCGGCGACCTTGCGAAAGAGCGACCCGAAAGGGTACGTCGCGCGCGCGAAGCTCGGCATGAAGGCGGAGCTCGACGCGATGCTCGCGTTCCAAAAGGCGGGCGCCGAGTGTTTCGACTACGGCAACAACATCCGCGCCGGCGCCAAGGAGGCCGGCTGCGAGCGCGCCTTCGACATCAAGGGCTTCGTCCCGCTCTACATTCGGCCGCTCTTTTGCGAAGGGAAGGGCCCCTTCCGCTGGGTGGCGCTCTCGGGCGATCCGGCCGACATCGCCGTCACCGACGCCGCCGTCCTCGAGGCCGTGCCCCACGACGCCGATCTTCGAACGTGGCTCACGCTCGCCAAGGAGCGCGTGCAGTTCCAGGGGCTCCCGTCTCGGATCTGCTGGCTCGGCTACGGCGACCGCGCGAAGGTTGGCCTCGTGTTCAACGAGCTGGTCCGCACCGGGAAGGTGAAGGCCCCCATCGTCATCGGGCGCGATCACCTCGACTGCGGCTCCGTCGCGTCACCGAACCGCGAGACGGAGGGCATGAAGGACGGCTCCGACGCCATCGCCGACTGGGCCATCCTGAACGCGCTCGTGAACACCGCGGCGGGAGCGAGCTGGGTGAGCTTTCATCATGGGGGCGGCGTCGGCATCGGAATGTCGCTTCACGCCGGCATGGTCGTCGTCGCCGACGGCACCGCCGACGCCGCGGCGCGACTCGAGCGCGTGCTCACCTCGGACCCGGGCATGGGGGTCATCCGCCACGCCGACGCGGGCTACGAAGAGGCCGTGACGTGCGCCAAGGAGCGCGGCGTTCACGTGCCTCATCGGGCCTGACCGCCAGGCTGAGAGCGCGCGACCTCGAAGCGGTAGCTGCTGACTCCCACGCGGCGGCCGTCGGGATCGCGAAAGTAGAGCGTATGCGCCGTCTCGCCGTCCTTGGCGATGCCCAGCGCGACGAGGCGCTCGCCCATGGCGCGGCGCTCCTCGTCGGTCACCCGAAACGCCACGAGCTCCATTGAGCCCGCCGGAATCGAGGGCTCACCGGCGGCCCGAAGCTCGACCATCAGGACCACCCCGCCGGCGTCGAGCCACGCGCGCTCGGCGGCCTCGCGCACGACGGGGAGGCCGAGAACATCGCGGTAGAACGCCACGGATCGCGCCACATCGCTCGTTCGAAGGGCTAGGTGGTGGAGGTGCATCGACGGCAGTTTACCGGCGCCAGGGCACCGCGCGGAGAGGAGCCCGCGCTGGCCCGGGCTTTTTGGTTGGAATCCAGGGTGTTCGTGCTAGTACGCTCGTCGGATCTGGCCGGTAGAAAGCGCGTTTTGCACATCGTCGTCGCCACCCACGGACATTGCTTCGACGGCCTCGCGTCGGCGGCGCTCTTTACGCGCCTCATGCGGACGGTGCACGGCTCGCGCGAGATGCGCTTCAGCTATCACGCGTCGGGCTACGGCCCCGGTTCGAACGGCGTCGACCCGGCGCTCCTCGTCGGCGACGAGAACGCGATCTTGGATTTTCGGTTCTCGCGCGACAAGAAGCTCACTTGGTATTTCGATCACCACGTGAGCGCGTTCCCGGACGCGAACGACCGCACGAGCTACGACGCCCACGTGGCCAGCGTCGCCGACGGCGATCGGCGCATGTTCCACGACGGAACGTACAGCTCTTGCACCAAGCTCATCGTCGACATCGGCGCTGCGCGCTTCGGTCTCGACCCGGCGCCCACCGCCGAGCTCGTTCGCTGGGCCGACATGATCGACTCGGCGAGCTTCCCGAGCGCTGAGATGGCCGTGGCGCGCAGCGAGCCGGTGCTTCAGCTCATGACCGTCGTCGAACACGAAGGCGACGACGCGTTCCTCGAGGCGATGGTGCCTCGCGTCCTCGAAGAGTCGATCGTCGACGTCGCCCTCTCGGCCGAGGTGCAGTCGCGCTTCAAGCCGCTCCAGGAGTCCCGCGAGACGTTCAATCGCCTCGTGAAGGAGCGCTCCAAGGAGGCCCACGACGTCGTCGTCGTCGACCTCGGCAGCGAAGACATCGAGGTTGCCGGGAAGTTCGTCACCTACGCGCTCTATCCGAGGAGCCTCTACTCGGTGGTCCTCACGCGGTCGCCTTCGAAGTGCAAGGTCTCGGTGGGCTACAACCCCTGGTCCCAAAAGCCGCGCCTCCACAACATCGCCGCCATCTGCGAGCGTTATGGCGGCGGCGGTCACCCCGTCGTCGGAGCCGTGTCGGTACCGGCCAGCGAGCTCGAGCGCGCCCGCGCCATCGTGGCCGAGATCGTCGACGAGCTCGCGCGCCCGCCCGTGAGCGCCTAGTGGCCGCGTTGGCCGTGCGGTTGCGTACGCCGTGACCGTCTGGCGCCGCTCGGCCGTTCCGTTCGTTGTCGGTCACCGCGGTGTGCGAGGCGAGGGGAGGCCCCTCGAGAACACGATGCCGGCCTTTGCCGCGGCCCACGCCGAGGGCGCTCTCGCCGTTGAGCTCGACGTGCAGCTCTCGCGTGATGGCGAGGTTGTCGTTGTCCACGATCCCGACTTGAGCCGCATCACCGGCGGCGACGATCCGCGTCGGGTCGGCGACCTCGAGTGGCGCGAGCTCGAAGCCGTTCGGCTCAGGAGCGACGCGCGTCTCGTCCGCCTGTGGGACGTACTCGCGTGGGCGCGCGGAGCCAACATCGCCGTCAACGTCGAGCTCAAGCGCGATGGCGGCCGCAAGTGGGAGCTCGCCCGGCGCGCTGCGCGGCTCGTGGCCCACGCGGAGGTCGACGTGCTCCTCTCCTCGTTCGATCCGTTGCTCCTCGCGGTGGCGAAGGCCGTCGCGCCGCACGTACCCTCTGCATGGCTCACCGACGCGAAGGAGAGCCCCCCCTTCGACGCGATGGCCCTCGCGGCGCGAACGCCGCTCGTGGTCGCGATGCATCCGCACTATGGCCAAGTCACCGCGACTCGGGCCGACCGCCTGCATCAGAAGGGACTCGCCTTGGGCGCCTACACGGTCAACGAGCCTCAGGAGATCACGCGGCTCGTGGCGCTCGGCGTCGACTGGCTCATCACCGACACCCCCGGAGCGACGCGAGACGTCATCGCGAGTCTGGCTGGCTGACGCCGCCGCTCGTCCGGCTTCGAGCGCGTTTGCGTTGCGAACTTCGCCCTATTCGCACTCGGCCGGCACGAGCTGCGTCCCGCCCGGTTGGCTCTGCCGAAAGACGCCCTCCGAGAGCGGCGGGTTCCACGTCACCTCGTCGAAGCGGAAGCGGACATTCTCGCCGAGCCACGGCACCTCGACCTGGATGCGGCGCGGGATGTCTGCCGTGCACACGGGTCCGCTCGGCGAGACCGGCGCCTCGATGCCGTCGGGGTCCACGCTCTCTTTGCCCATGGGCGCGGGCTCGTGATCGGAGAGCTCGGCGCGGTACCACACGAGGCCGTTCTGGCGCACCGTCACCTCGTGCACGCGGACGCGCTGGGCGCTCCAAGGCTTGCCAAGATCGGCCGGGTGCGGCGCGAGCTGGATTTCCTCCTCGTTCCCGTGAGCGTCCTTGAGCACCACGACGTAGCGGCCCGCGTTGTTCCAGGCTGGCGCTTCTTGTCCCGTGGAGCGCTGCCAATCGCGCAGGACCGGCGCCTGACCGCGCAAGAGCTCCACGAGCGCCGTTCCGGCGATGGGAACCCGGGTGAAGCGCGCGAGGTTGCACGGCCGAGCGGAGCCCACGTAAAAGCGCTTCTCGCGCATATCCATGAGCGCGAAGCGCTTCGAGTCGCTCGTCAACGTGGCGATGGTCGTGCCGAAGCTGACGATGTCCATGCGGATGTTTTGCGGGCTCTCGAGGAGCATCATCAGATCGCCGGCGACGCGGCCTCCGTCGCCGCGGCGATCGACCTTGGCGTTGGCTTGAATCGCTCGACACCCAGGCGCGCTCGCTCGCATGCGCTCGATGGCGGCGCTCTGCGTCGGAAGGGCAGATGCGGGGGCGGGGACGCTGGCGCAGCCGGCGAGCGTTACTAGGCTGAGGCCGAAGGCGAGGGCGAGCGGTGCGGTGGCTCCGTTGCCGGTACCACGCCGCCCGACGGGGGCGCTCAGAGAGAGCGCCTCGTGCCGCACCAGGCGGTGCCAAACTCGGCGGTGCCATCGCTTCGACATGATGCCGCGACGTTAGCGCTCTTCGCGAAAGACCGCGAGGCCGGCCCTTGCCGCCCTCGCCACCTTGACCGGGGTCCCCCGGGGGGGTACGGAATGCGCGATGAATTGGCCCGTTTTTCTGCTCTCCAGCGTCCTCCTGGCGTCCGCCGCGGGGTGCGGCTCCTCGGGCAGCTCCAACGCAGCCCCCGTCGCGGCGGGCTCCGACGCGGGGACCGCGAGCGACGCGCCAGCCTCCACGAGCGAGGATGGCGGCCTTGCCGACGGGAGTACGTCCTCGTGCGTCGTCACGCTGCCTCCCGCGTGCACGGCGGCGCCTCCCCAAGTCGGGCCCAAGCGCGATTGGCGTCACGCGTCGTCGGGCTTCCTTGTCGGTGCGGCGAACCATCGCGGTCGCGACCTCTTCCTCAACACCGCGCAAGACCAGTGGGTCATCGGACGCTTCGCCGTTGGTGCTGCGCTCGCCGAGCTCCCCGTCAAGGACGAGGAGGTCGACATCTGGCTCAACCGCGATTGCGGCTCCGGATGGGAGAAGATCGGCACGGCGCTGACGTCCGACACGCCCACGAAGGCCGCCGTCGAAGGCGTCGAGGACGCGGCGGGCCGCGTCTTCTTCCAGATCCCCGCGGCGCAGAAGCTCGGGCCGGGGCGCCATCGCTTGCGGATGGTGCTCGCCGGCGACTTGACCGGCGCCGAGGTCTTCATCGAGGTCGTGACGCCGGGGACGCCGATGTTTGTCAGCGACGTCGACGGCACGCTCACCACGTCGGAGGCCGCTGAGTTTACCTCGCTCTTGACGGCGCAGATCTCGCAGGCGAATCCATCGTCGCCGGAAGCGCTGACGGCTCTCGCGGCCAAAGGCTATCGCCCCATGTACGTGACGGCGCGCCCCGAGTGGCTCGTCGAACGCACGCGTGACTTCGTTCGCGATCGCGGCTTTCCCGCGGGCATCATCCACACGCTGACGACCGGCGCCTTGCCCGCCAACGGCGCGGCTGCCGTGGCGTACAAGAGCGGCGAGCTCGCGCAACTTACGGCGCGGGGCCTCCACCCGACGTTCGTCTTCGGCAACACCGTGACCGACGCGGAGGCCTACGACACGGCCCAGGTCCAGCCGCTCGATCACCGCATCTTCTTCAAGTTCGGCGAGGCCGACGGCGGCCAAATCTTCGGCGGCCGCCGCATCGACGACTACGCGGTGCTCCTCGCCGAGTTCGCGTCGCTCAACGCGGCATGCCCGCCCTGACGCTTGCGATGCGACCTCTCGAGCCACTGTTTCGCGGCGTCCTTGACGACGTAGCCCGCGGTCTCGGCTTCCCAACGAGCGTCGAGGTGACGCGCCTCGGCGCGCTCGTGGCGGAGCTGTCGGCTCGGTACAACGATCGCTCCGCCAAGGCGCCCGTCACCGACGACTCGAAGAGCCTCGCCGCGCGGCTCTTGTTCTCCTTTCCGCGGGACTTGCAGAAGGGCGCGGCGGCGGTGCGCGAGCTCGTCCGCGCCGGACTCTTGGCGACCGAACGGCCGCTCCGTGTCCGCGACGTGGGCGCGGGCCTCGGCGCCATGACCTTCGGTCTCCTCCGCGCGCTGCCGGCGGGCGCGCGCGTTGACGCGGCGTTGACGGACTCGAGCGCCCCCGCGCTTAAGGTCGCGGCGGCCGTGGGTCGCTCTGCCGGCCTTCTGGAGCCCGAGCGAACGCTGCACGCGACGACCCGCGTCGCCGACGTGGCGTCCCCGGCTTCACGCGGCGAGCGCTTCGACGTCGTCATCGCGGGCAACGTCCTGAGCGAGCTCGATCGCGAACTCTCCGACGACGAACGGCGCGAGCGTCACGTGGCGCTCGTCACGCGATGGCTCTCGCACGTCGACGAGGGCGGCTCGCTCGTCATCGTGGAGCCGGCGCTCCGCGACCGCACGCGTCACCTGCATGGCGTGCGCGACGCGCTCTTGCAGGGCAAGGTCGCGTCGGTGTTTGCGCCGTGCCTTCATCGCGGCGCGTGCCCCATGCTGGTGCGCGAGACCGACTGGTGCCACGAGGACCTCCCCATCGACTTGCCCGATTGGCTCGTGCCCGTCGCTCGCGCCGCGGGGCTCCGCTACGAAGGGCTCACGTTCAGCTACCTCGTCCTGCGTAAAGACGAGCGCTCCGCGGGCGACGGCCTCGCGTCGCCGTGGCGCGAGGTCTCGGGGCGGATCGCGACAAAAGGAAAGCTCGAGCGGCTGCTCTGCGGCCCCGAGGCTCATGGCGCTGTTGACGGGCAGGCCGACGGTGCCGCCCGGCCCGGCCCGCTTCGGGCGATGCGCCTCGAGCGCGCCGCCACCGACAGCAACGAACCCTGGGAGCGCGCCGAGCGCGGCGCCATCATGACCTTCACGCCCACGCTCGTCACGGCGCGGCCACGCGTCGAGAAGGACACCGTCGTTCGGCTCGAAGGTGAGGCGACGTGAGCCTAGAAGCGCGGAACGGGCGACCCAGTCGCGGCGCGCGCGTCTTCTCCGCGCGAGGCCTCTACGCCATCGTCGATGTCACGTCTTTGGCGGCCCGCCGCGTTGACCCCGTGGCTTTCGCGGAGGCAGTCCTCGGGGCGAAGCCGGTGGCGCTGCAGGTTCGAGCCAAGTCCTCCTCTCGAGCGGAGCTCGTGGCGCTCCTGCGCGCGCTCGCACCGGCGTGCCGCGTCGCCAACGTCCCGCTCGTTTGTAATGACGACCTCGACGCCGCCCTCCTCGGTGGCGCGGACATGTTGCATCTCGGCCAAGACGACGCGCCGGTGGCCGCGGTCCGCGCACGTGCGCCGCACCTTCTGTTCGGTCTTTCGACGCACGACCTCGACCAACTCGACCGCGCGCTGGCCTTCGAGCCGGCCTACGTCGCCTTCGGTCCACTGTTTCCGACGCGGAGCAAAACCGACGCGAGTCCCGTTGTAGGGCTCGACGGCCTCGCACGCGCGAAGGAACGCGTCGGCACCCGCGCGCCGCGAACGCCGCTCGTCGGCATCGGCGGCATCGACCTCGAGCGCGCGCCGTCGGTGGCTCCGCTGGCCGACGCTGGGGCCGTCATCAGCGATCTCCTTCTAGACGGCCTCGATGGTGTCACACGGCGGGCCTCGCTCCTTCATGAGGCGCTCGGTGGCCGCGCGCACAACCCAGAAGACAGCCAACAAGAGCGCGCGTGAACGACTACCTCGAGCGGCTCCCGTTTCGGCTCGGCGACGTCCTCGTGCGCGACGGCGCGGAAGAAGCATGGCTCGCCGGCGCCACCGTCTTCGAAGAAGACGCGCCCGTGGCCGTGCTCTTCCGGGCGCCCGCGTCGGGCCGCGACTGCGCCGTCTACGTGCGCGTCGTGGCCCCCTTCGAGTCCGTGTGGCTCGGGCCCTGCAAGAAGGAGCGAGGCATATTCGAGCCGCCCTCGTCGCTCGAAGAGACGGGCGTGCTCTACCGGCGAACGCGCCGCCTTCCGCTCCACGCGAGCCCCATCAAGGGCAGCGAGCTCGTCTTCGACATCGACGGCACCGTCTTGTTGGCCGAATACCGCGGCCCCGTCGTCGAGCGCCTCGTCCGGATCTCGCGCGGCGACGACGTCTGGCTCTTCGAGGGCCAGGTGATGGGGCCAGGCTCGTACGATCGTTTCCCCGGTCGGTGACCGCCGCCAACGGAATCGCCTCGGTCCTCAGAGCGACCGCAACCGAATGAAGAGCGACTCGGCCGTGAGCTGCGGCGAGGCGTTGCGGTCGAGGTTTTGAAGGGCGCCCAAGACCATGCGGAAGCGCGTGGCGGCGATGTCTGTGGTGCGGGTCTTGTCCCCCGCCGCCGCGCGAGCTTCCCGGGCCAGCTCGGCGGCGAAGGCGCGGAGCCCCGCTTCGAGGGCGTCCTTGTCCTTCTTGCCCTCCTCGGCGAGGGCCATGGCTGGGCTCAAGTGGCTCGCCGTGAGCGCCTCACGCGCCGCCGCGACGAAGCGGTCGCGGACCGCCGTGGCCTCTTCGTCAGCGAGCGAGAGCGCAGCGGCCATGCTTCCGCCGGCGTGTTTTGCGAGCTCGTCGGCGAGGGCGGCGTCCGTGCCACGCTCACGCAAGAGCTCCGCCACGAGCGCCTCTGAGAGCGCGCCAAAACGGATCCGCAGCGCACGTGAACGAATGGTCGGCAAGAGCGCGTCGCCTTGCGCGCTCAGCAAGATGAAGTGACTGCGCGAGCCGGGCTCTTCGAGGGTCTTCAGGAGCGCATTCGCGGCCGACGTGCTGAGCTCCTCAGTGCGCCGAATGATGAAGACCTTGGCGCGTCCTTCGTGTGGTTGGAAGGCGGCACGCGCGAGGACGAGCGTGCGGATCTGGTCAATCGAGATGTCTTGGGTCTCGGGCGTACGGCGCCCGATCTGCGCCGGCTCGTAGAGGCCTCGCTCGATGACGACCACGTCGGGATGGAGGGGACGGGACTCGCCTTCGCGTGGGACCGCTCGAACGCACGCGCTGCACGCTCCGCACGCGAGCGCGTCGCCGTCGGGCTTCTCGCAGACGAGGCACTGCGCGAGCGCGAAGGCCGCCATCTCCTTGCCGACGCCTTCGGGCCCGTCAAACAGGAGCGCGTGGTGGACCTTCGAGCGCGAAAGCGCCCGCTTCAGCGTGAGGATCGCCGTTTCTTGTCCCCGCACGCGGTCCATGAGCCGAACCATGCTCGCTACATACGCAAGGTTCGGCCGAAATGAAACTGGCAGCGCCCGAGCCCGCGCCGTGTCGCGTCGTCGTCGCGGCTATTGCGCGCGAATCTCGACGCGCGCGATGGCCACGACATCGCCGTCGGCCAAGAAGCGCGCCGACGTCGTGCCGACCTTGCGGGCGATGAACATGAACTCGTGATCGCCGACGCCGGGGGCGATGTCGAGCAGCTCTGGGTTATCCGACTGCACGCCGACGCCCATGAGCTTGTTGTCGTCGTTCCACGGTTTGATGACCGCGCGGGTCGCTGCGCCGACGCTCAGGGAGATGAGCGACAAGGAGACGGTCGCGGGAAGGTCGCCCTGCGACACATCGAGGATTTCGGTCCGGTCGTACGAGGGCCCCGCGCATCCCACGGCGAAGGTCACGCACGCGGCGCCCAGGAGGCGCTTCCATCGGGTGGTTCCGGTCGTGGTCATCATGGCGTCACCTCCACGTCGACCGAGCTCGCGGTCTCGCCGATCTTTACTTCGAGCTTCGAGGGCCCCGCCTTGGCGGCGCGGATGGTCATGCGGCGAACGGGGCTCGCGGCGCGAAGCTCCAAGACGCTCGCGTCGGACACGGCCCAGTCGTAGTCGACGCTCCCGCCGAGCGTCTCGTCGAGCGAGCCTCTTGCTTCGCCGCGCAGGGTGAGCTCCTCACCGACCTTCAGCGTGACCTTCGGAAGGACCGCCACGTCCTTGTCGCCCAGGATGCGGATCTTGGCCGGTTGAGCGATGCGGACGTAGGTCAAGTCGGCCGCCTTGCCGTTGGCTGTGGAGCGCGCGACCACGGCGACGCGGCCGGCCTTCTTGGCCCGAAAGAGCGCGACCGAGTCGTCGCTCAGAAACTCCGTCGATGCCGGCTTGAGGGCGTAGTTGCCTGACCCGTCCGTGGGCGTGAAGGTGAGCGTGAAGCGGCCGCCGACGCTGATGGCGGTAGGAAAATCAAAGTTGCGATCGGTCGTGCCAGACGGGCAGACGGCGTCGTCGGTCGACGTGCAGGCGTAGCGGAAGGTGCCGCGGCCGAGGTCCCCGGCGCGTGAGGCCGAGTCGCTCGCGGCGCAGCCCGCGAGGGCCAGAGCGAGGCTCGTGCAGAGCAAGGTCCGAAAGGGTTCCATCTGATCTCCCCGAAGCGGGCTTGGTGAGCAACGACTATGCCCAACAGAGGCGCATCGCGTCGAGGGCGAAGTCGCGCGACGTTTTGCGGCCCTGCGCCTTCTCGCGACGGCTGTTCGTGAACGGTGAGCGCCGGGCCCCTGACACGAAAGTCGCGCCCCGTCGTCGGCGGATCAGCGGCAAAAGCCCTCGACGCTCGCGACCCAGGTTCCGAGGAGCGCCGACGTGAGCGCGAAGGCGGCCGACGCCACGAAGGCGACCCACGAAGCCTTCGCCAAGTGGGCCCGCGATTCCGGAGGGCCTCGCCGCGCGGCCACCATGGCGAGGGCGCCAGCCCAGGCCAGGGCCGTCGCGCCGAAGGCCAGGTGCTCTTTGCGCTCGAACATCCACCCGACCGTCGGCGCCACGCGAAAGAGCGACGGTTTCACGGTCTCGCGATACGGACCGTAGAGGAGCGCGCCGGCGCTGCTTGCGGCCGTGACGAGCGCCGTCGAGAGTGTGATGGCCCAGGGAGCTCGCCGACCGGCCTTGCGAAGGACAACGGCAGGATGCACCAGCGCTGCGGCGGCCAGCCAACCGAGGTGACCGTGCAGTTGCGAGAGGAAGCGAAGCGGGTCGAGCGGCACGAGTCCGTGCGCTCAGGCGCCGCGAAATTCGGCGGTGCGCTTGGCCACGAAGGCGGCCATTCCCTCGCGCTGGTCCGCCGTCGCGAAGAGCTGCGCGAAGGCCGTGGCTTCGCGCGCGCACGCGGCGGGGAGCGCCTCTTCGGGCCCCTCGAGCAGGACGCGCTTGCAGGCACCGATGGCCAAAGGGCCCTTCGCGGCGATCTTCGCGGCCGTGGCCCGCGCTTCGGTCATGAGGTCCGCCGCCGGGACCACCTTGTTCACCAAGCCGATGCGAAGCGCCTCGGCGGCAGCGACGATGTCGCCCGTGTAGCAAAGCTCTCTCGCGAGGCCGACGCCCACGCGCCGCGCCAGACGCTGCGTGCCGCCGAAGCCCGGGATGACGCCGAGGTTGACCTCCGGTTGGCCGAGCTTTGCTTTGTCGCTGGCGTAGATGAAGTCGCACGCGAGGGCGATCTCGCAGCCGCCGCCGAGCGCGAAGCCGTTGACGGCCGCGATGACGGGGAAGGGCAGCGCCTCGATGCGCGCCAAGATCGACTGGCCCAACGTCGCGAAGGTCTGCGCTTCGGCGACGCTCATGGTCGACATGCGCGCGATGTCGGCGCCGGCCACGAAGGCCTTCTCACCGGCGCCTGTGAGGATCGCGCACCGGAGTGAGCGATCTTCCGCCATCCTCTCGACGACGCTCGCCAGCTCGTGGAGCACGTCGTCGTTGATGGCGTTGAGCTTGTCCGGACGATTGATGGTGACCGTGGCCACGTGGGCAGCAATTTCGAACAGAACGACGGACATGGTGGACCTCGTGCGGTGGAGCGTTTGGCGTCGGTAGGGCGCCTCGCGATAGGGCGTGCCTAGGACGAGAAGGCGGGGCCGGTCTTCTGACCCTTGTCGTCGTACGCGTAGAAGCCGCGACCGGACTTCTTGCCTAGCCACCCGGCGGCGACGAGGTTTCGGAGCAGCGTCGGCGCGCGGTACTTGCTGTCGCCAAGATCGCGGTGGAGCACGTCGGCGATGAAGAGCACGGTGTCGAGGCCGATGAGATCGGACAGCTCCAGCGGCCCCATGGGGTGGTTTAGCCCGAGCTTGGCGCCCGTGTCGATGTCGTTGGGGGTGCCGAGGCTCTCTTGGAGGACGAAACAAGCCTCCACGAGCATCGGGATGAGCATGCGGTTCACGAGGAAGCCGGGCGCGTCTTTGCTGACGACGATGGTCTTGCCCATGGCTTGGGCGAGCGCGGTGATCTCGCTCTCGGTCTCGCGCGACGTCTGCACGGCGCGCACGATCTCCACGAGCTTCATGAGCGGCACGGGGTTCATGAAGTGCATCCCAATGACCCGGTCTGGTCGGCTCGTGACGCCGGCGAGCTTGGTGACGGAGATGCTCGACGTGTTGCTCGCGAGAATCTTTCCGGCCCCGAGGGCCGCGTCACACTCCTTGAAGAGCTTGAGCTTGAGTTCGACGTTCTCCGTTGCGGCCTCGATGACCAGATCGCAGGCGCTGAAGTCGGCGATCGCGTTGACCGGCTTGAGATGACCCAGGAGGGCGGCCTTCGCCTCACCGGTCATCTTGCCCTTCTCGACCTGCTTGCCGAGGATCGCGTCGATGCGGCCGATGGCCTTCTTTGCGTGCTCAACGCTCTGGTCCGCCAAGAGCACGTCGTACCCGGCCCCCGCCGCGACCTGCGCGATCCCGCCGCCCATTTGCCCTGCGCCCAACACTCCGATGGTCTTGATGCTCGACATCGCGCCCTTATAGCTGGAGACCTGCGGCGTCGGCTACGGTCGCCGGCGGTCGGCGACCGGCAGGCGCCATCCGAGTCTCATCGCGGAGCGCGGATCGCGGCTAATCTCTTCCCATGGCGGCCCACCTCGCCCTCTTCGTTGCGCTCGCCCTCGGCGCCGCCACGGGCTGCGCGAAGGCGCCCGTCGTCGATCGTGCCATGGCCCTCGCGCGGACGGGCAAGGAGGACCAGGCGCTCGTGGTGCTGGCGGCCCACCTCGGCAAAGAGCCCGACGACGTTGCGGCGCGACGGCTCTTCGTGCGCGTCTTGGCCATCACCGGCGATCTCAAAGAGGCTCGCGTCAACGTGGAGGAGCTGCGGAAGCGTTTACCGCCGGACGATCCAACGCCGTTTCTCGAGCTCGGCCACGCGCTCGAGCTCGCCCATCGCTTCGATGAGGCGCTCGAGGCCTACGACGACGCGGCGCGCGCTGCGCCATCCTCTCCTTTGGGCCCCCGCACCGCGGGGCTCCGCGCGGCACGCTGGGGCGAGAGCGCGGTCGCCGAGGAGCGCCTCGCGGAAGCCGTACGCCGCGGCGCCACCGACGCCGAGACGTTTCACGCGCTCGGATTGGTGCGGCTCCACTCGAGAGACCTCGCCGGTGCCGAGGTGGCCTATCGCTCCGCCCTGCGCGCCGATGCGAACGCCGTCGACAGCCTCATCGGCCTCGCCAGCGTCGCGCTCGTGCGCGAGGACTTCGGCGCGGCGCTCGCCGCCTACGACGCGGTTCGCGCGAAGCGTCCGTGGCTCGCCGCCGCCGAGCTTGGGCGCGCCTACGCGCTCCTACGACTCAGCCGGAAGCTCGAAGCGAAAGACGCCATCGACCGCGCCGAGTCGCTGGGCGGGCCGCCACGCAACGTCAGCAAGCTGCGCGAGTTGCTCGGCGCGCCCTAGCTGCCACTACCGCGGCCGCTCCTTGTCGTGAGCGCGCGGCGATGTAGCGCATCTACCGCGGCGGAGCCAACGACGGCCGCGTCCGTTCGATTTGCGTTCGCACCACGTCGATGAGGCGCGAGACGCCGAAGGGCTTCTGGACCAACGCGTTCGGTAGCGCGGCGAGCGCCTCCCGCGTCTCGGGGCTCGCCGAATGACCGAGGGCGAAGACGAACCGTGGCGCGAGCGCCGGGTTCTCGCGGGTGGCTTCGAGGTAGACCTCCAGGCCCGTCTGGTCGAGCAGCTCAGCCTCGCAGAAGATCACGTCGAACATTCCGAGCCGTCGCAAGAGCGACACGGCGTCTTTTCCTGACGTCGCCGCGACGACGTCGTGCTCGGCGTAGAGGGCGATGGAGAGCGCGCTCCCAAGGGAAGGCTCCTCATCGACGACGAGGATGCGGCCGCGGCGATGCGGCACTTCGGGGCCGCCGAAGGTGGGGAAGCGACTCGGCAGCGTGACCGTCACCGAGGTCCCTCGCCCCTCTTCGCTCGTGATTTCGATCGAGCCGTGGAGGGCGTTGACGATCCCCTGGCTAACCCACAGGCCCAGGCCCGTACCGACGCCTTCCGGCTTCGTGGTGAAGAAGGGATCGAAGATGCGGGCGCGCGCTTCCGTGGCGATGCCGATGCCCGTGTCGCTGACGGTGACCGCGACCTTGCCCGCCTCCGTGGTTCGACTCACGACGCGAATCTCGTGCGTCGAGACGTCGCCGACGGGGATCGCTTGGGCCGCGTTCAGGAGGAGGTTCAAAAAGACCTGCCCCAAGCGCGACTCGTTGGCCTCGACGGGGGGGACGTCGCCGTATTCGCGGATGAGCGTGGCGCGGTGCCGGATCTCGTTCCACGCCAAGTTGATGCTCGCGTCGAGGACCCGAACGACGTCGACGGGCGCGACGTTGGTGTCGGCGCGCGAGAAGGTCTTGAGGTCGCGCACGATGCCGCGCACGCGCTCGGTGCCTTCGTGCACGATGGAGACCATGCTCGTGATGTCTCGAAGGCGGTCGGCGAGGTGTCCGGTCGCCGCGCCGGTCTCATCGGAGAGGAGCGCCAACTGGCGCGTCAGCTCTGGCAACGATCGTCCGATGAGCACGTCGAGGTTGGTCTTCATGTAGGCGATCGGGTTGTTGATCTCATGGGCCACGCCGGCGGCCAGCGTGCCCACCGACGCCATGCGGTCGGATTGCAGGAGTCGCGCCTGCATTTGCCGTCGCTCCGTGAGGTCGCGGATCGTCGAGAGCGTGCAGGTCTCGCCCTCGAAATCGACGAGCATGCTGATGATCTCGCATTGGGCGGGTTCGCCGCCCTTGCGCCGAAGGGTGTATGCCATCGGTGGCACCACGCGCTTCTTGCGCAGTTCGACGCCACGCGCGCGCGCCTTGTCGGCCTCGCCGGCCGCGAGGACCGCGTCGGCCCCGAGCTGAAGCACCTCCTCGGCGGAGCCGTAGCCGAGGTACCGAACGAAGGCCGGGTTGACGTAGACGAAGCGCTCGTTGCGCGTCACGCAAACCGCGTCGGGCGTCACTTCGATGAGCGTACGAAAGCGCCCCTCCGAGCGCTTGAGCGCGTCGTTCTCCAGGACGCGCTGGGTCACGTCGGTGGCGATGGTGAGGACGCCGGCAGGCTCACCAGCGTCGCTTACAAGGGGAGTGAGGTGCCACTCGCAGAGGATGGTTCGCCCGTCGCGGGTTTGGTTTGCGTGCGTCACGCGTTGTGCGCCTGCTCCTGCGAGCTTGGCCCAGGTCTCTTCCACGAAGGTCCGCACCGGCTCTGGGACGATGAGCGCCAGCGCCTTCGAGCCGAGCACTGACCCGGCCTCGTGGCCGAAGATGTGCGTCGCCGCCGCGTTCCACGCGACGACCTCGCCGGCCTGGTTCCAGACAATGACCGCGAGCGGGGTCTGCTCGAAGAGTGCCCGGTAAGCTTCGGCGCCGAGGGCCTGCTCGTGCTTGGGCATCGCTCGGGATGCTACACGGTGCGCGGGCCCTGTCGCGAGGTGCGTGTCGCGAGGTGCGAACCGGGCGCGCGAGCGTGTACGCTGGCGCGATGATGGACGGCTCACGTGCGCTTGGCGAAGTCGGTGAGGTCTTCTCTGACCTGGAGCGCCTCCTCAAGAACCCTGACGTCGGGGCTACGCTCGCCGAGAGCGGCGTCAACGTAAGCCTGGCCATGCTCGCCGCCGACGGCCTGCGCGCCTACCTTCACGGCGACAAGGCGCGCGCCGCCGAAGACTTCACCCACTTCGGCGAAGAGGTGGCCGCCCGCATGGCGCACCGCGGTCCCGTTTCCTAGTATCCGAATCAAGACTCGACCAACGACCGCCAGAAGAAGAAGCGAGAGCGAGAAAGAAGGATGCTGAGTTGAACCTGCCGACGCTGCGCACGGGCCTCGCGTTGCCACACCCGGAGCCGATCTCAGGCGGAAAGTACTCTGCCGTTGAGCTGATGCCGGGCGATCGCGTGGTCTGCATGCTCGATCAGCGAGGCCTCCCTCGCGAGGAGCACTACGAGTTGCTCAGCCAGTGCGACCAGGTCGAGGGGGCCATTCGGTCTCTCGCCGTGCGCGGGGCGCCGGCCATCGGCATTGCCGCCGCTTACGGCCTGGTGCTCGCGGCGCACGCCGCAGCAGACGCACCCGCCGCCGCGTTCATGGAGCAGATGTCCCTCGCCGCCGAGCGGCTGCGGCGAACGCGCCCCACGGCGGTGAACCTCGCCTGGGCCGTCGGTCGCATGATGACGCGCGCCGAGTCGGTGGCGCCGGCGCCGGGGCCCGAGCGCCACGATGCCTTGGCCCGCGAGGCTCGTGCGATTCACCGTGAAGACGTGGCTGCGTGCCGCACCATCGGCGAGCTGGGGATGGGTCACGTGCCTGCGGGGGCGGTCCTCGTTCACTGCAACGCCGGAGCGTTGGCCACCGGCGGTTATGGCTCGGCGCTGGGCATCGTTCGCTCCGCTCGCGCCGCGCACAAGCTAACGCGCGTCTTCGTGGCCGAGACGAGGCCTGTCCTCCAGGGCTCGCGCATCACGGCGTGGGAGCTGATGCGCGACGCGGTGCCTGTCACGGTCCTCACCGATTCGATGGCCGCCGTGTTGATGCAACGAGGTGACATCACGGCCGTCATCGTCGGCGCCGACCGCGTCGCGAGAAACGGCGACGTCGCCAACAAGGTCGGAACCTACTCGCTCGCGTGCCTCGCGAAGATGCACGACATCCCGCTCATCGTCGCGGCGCCCTTTAGCACCGTCGACCTGGCCACGGCCACCGGCGCTGACATCCCCATCGAGAATCGTGGCGGCGACGAGGTGACGACGATGCGGGTCGGCAACGACGCGGTGCAGATTGCACCCGACGGTGCCGTCGCGATGAATCCAGCCTTCGATGTCACGCCGGCGCGTCTCGTGCGTGCGCTCGTGACCGAGCGCGGGGTCGCCTCGCCGCTCGATGAGGAGTCCCTGGCGCGGCTCGCTCGCCTCGGCTAGTGACCATGCCCTCGGGCGCGCAAAATCCCGCCGCGTCGCCCGCGATCCAGTGCGGCCTCGGTATCGCACCCCTACACTGTGCGACTCGTTGATTTCACTGGAAGGGCGGAGGGGCACGTGGGGTGCATCCACCTCCGGATATGACCCCGTTTACGATCCCAGAGCGTCGACTGCCCTTCGACACCTTGGTCGACGACGAGGAAGCGCCGCTGACCGAGCGCACCGAGGCCCCCGATTGGTCGACGTTTCCGACCTCCGAGACCCGCATCGGGATCGCGGGGCCGGCGCGGCGGCCCCGCTGACCCTCGAATAGTCACATCATTTCGAGCCCCAACGCGCGCTGTTCACGGCCTTGTGCGGGGTCTGCCCATGCCCCGCTACCGGTTCGTGCAGTCGTGGGGCATGATTCGGGTTCTTCACGCGTTTCGTCGCGAGGACCTATGCCAAGCTTGCCCCGCATCGCGCTGCTCCTCTCCGCCTTCGTCGCCGCGTCGACGATGAGCCCACTTGCCTCCGCACAGGGCGCAGAGGACCTCTCGGAAGAGACGGAGGCCGTTCCGTCGGAATACGTGGTCGACCTCAAAGACGACGTGGACGGGGCGGCGCTCGAGGGGCTTCGCGCCAAGGTCCGCGATCTCGGCGCGACGCTCGATTGGAACAGCACGTCGTCGCCGGAGGGCGATCACCTGGCGCTCTTGCGCGGCACGGAGGACCGTTCGGTCTTGGCCCGCGCCATCGAGCGCCTCCGCGGAGACGCGCACGTCGAGGCCCTCGAAGAGAGCCTTGTCTTCCGCGCATCGTTCGTCCCCAACGATCCGCTCTACAAGGAGAAGCAGTGGCACTTGGCCCGCGTCGGGGCCGAGCGCGCGTGGGATTACGGCTGCGGCCATGGCGTGACGGTGGCCGTCATCGACACCGGCGTCGCGTGTTTCGACAAGGGACCGTTCACGCGCGGCACGGACCTTCAAGGGACGCGTTGCAAGGGCGGCTACAACTTCGTGCACGACGTCGACGAGGCCTACGACGACCAAGGCCACGGCACGCACGTCGCGGGCACCATCGCGCAAACGACGAACAACGAGCGCGGCGTCGCAGGTCTCGCGCACTGCGCGAACCTGATGCCTGTCAAAGTGCTCAACAAGAACGGTTGGGGCACGCTGGCCGACGTCGCGGAGGGGATTCGCTACGCGGCCGATCACGGCGCGCAGATCATCAACCTGTCGCTCGGCGGGCCAAGGCCCGCGTCGGTCCTTGAGAAGGCCGTCCGCTACGCGGAACGAAAGGGCGTCCTTATCGTCGCGGCGGCCGGCAACAGCGGTCGCTCTGTCGGGTACCCGGCCGCGTACCCGGGCGTCCTCGCCGTCAGCGCCACCGACAGCGGCGACCGCATCGCGTGGTTCTCGTCGCGAGGCCCGCAAGTCGGCATCGCCGCGCCGGGCGTGTCGGTGACGCAGCAGACCATCTGCGACGGCGGGAAGAACAAGTGTGAGCTCTTCGGCACCTTCAACGGCACGAGCATGGCGTCGCCCCACGTGGCCGGCGCCGCAGCGCTCGTGGCGGGGCTCGGCGTTAGCTCACCCGACGCGCTTCGCTCCGCCCTCACGGGCACGGCCGCCGCAAAGGACGACGCCAAGCTCTACGGCGCGGGCCTCCTCGACGCCGGCAACGCCGTCCTCCGCACGCACTGGGCGCGGGCCCTCGAGCGGGCGCTCGCCATCGTGGCCTTCTTTGCCCTCGTGGCGATGCGCGTGCGGAAGCGCGGTTGGTTGTTCCTGACGCCTGGCGCCGTCGTGGCCTCACTCGTTGCTGGCGTCGGGCTCTTGCCCTTCTTGCCGCTTTTGGGCGTCCTCCCGACGCTCGGCGAAGCACGGCCTCTTGCGGAGCTCCTCATGCGGCCCTTCGGCGAATGGGACCTCTTCGTCGGGCACAGCTTGCATCGCTGGTTGCTCCTGGCCAGCGCCGGGCCGGCGCTCTTGGGCTACGCGGTCTTCTTTGGCGTTCGGTCGCTCCGGCCTGTCCTCGGCGGGTTTGCCGTCGGGGCCGCGGCGCTCCTGGCGCAGACCGCGCTCATGGCCGACGTAGCGTTCCCGATGGGCACGTTCTTGCTGCGGGTGTTTGCCGTCGCGAACATCGCCGTCCTCCTTTGGCTGGCGCGGCTGGGGCTCGACCGGAAGCCGACGTAGGGGCTGCTCTCGCCACCCGTGAACGTGCCCGTGCCCGTGGACGTGCCCGGGCCATGGCGACAGGGGAGAGCAAGGGGACGGTGAAATCGTGCACGTTCACGGGCACGTTCACGATTGCGGGACTGCAAGAGCGGCTACCCAAGCGCGAAAACCCGGATACTCTTCGGGGCGATGTCCCTGAAGATCGACCAGGACCACTCTCGGTTCCGCAACATCGTCCGCGGTCGCATCCGCCAGAACCTCCGGAAGTACATCTCGCAAGGCGAGCTCATCGGGCGGAAGGGGAAAGACGTCGTCTCCATCCCGATCCCGCAGATCGACATTCCGCGCTTCCGCTTCGGCGACAAGCAATCGGGCGGGGCCGGGCAGGGTGACGGCGACGTCGGCGATCCCGTGAGCGGCGAGCAAGGCGACGAGCCGGGCGACGGCAAGCAGGCCGGCAAGGGCGCCGGCGAACACGTCCTCGAAGTCGACGTGACGCTCGACGAGCTCGCCGAGATCCTCGGCGAAGAGCTCGAGCTCCCCGACATCATGGACAAGGGAAAGTCGAAGATCGTCAACGAGAAGGATCGCTACACGGGGATTCGCCGCGTCGGTCCCGAGTCGCTGCGGCACTTCCGTCGCACGTACCGCGAGGCCCTCAAGCGTCAGATCTCGATGGGCATCTACAAGCCCGAGAATCCCCTCGTCGTTCCCATTCCCGACGACAAGCGCTACCGCGCGTGGAAGACGCAATCGGAGCCCGTCGCCAACGCCGTCATCATCTACATGATGGACGTCTCCGGCTCCATGGGTGACGAGCAGAAGGAGATCGTGCGCATCGAGAGCTTCTGGATCGATGCGTGGCTGCAGAAGCAATACAAGGGCCTCGAGAGCCGCTACATCATCCACGATGCCGTGGCCCGCGAGGTCGACCGAGACACGTTCTTTCACACGCGGGAGAGCGGCGGCACCATGATCTCGAGTGCCTACAAGCTCTGCGCGCAGCTCATCGAAGACCACTACCCGCCCGAAGAGTGGAACATCTACCCGTTCCACTTCTCCGACGGGGACAACTGGTCGATGGACGACACGCTCGCAGTGTGTCGAGATCCTCAAACGGTCAGATCCTCCCGCGGGTGAACATGTTCGCCTACGGCCAGGTCGAGAGCCCCTACGGCTCAGGGCAGTTCATCAAGGATCTGCGCGACCACTTCAACCGCGACGATCGCGTCGTCTTGTCGGAGATTCGCGACAAGGACGCCATCGTGGGGAGCATCAAAGACTTTCTCGGGAAGGGTGCCTGAGGACCTGCGTCCGATGACATCCTCAGCCTCAGCCCTCTGCCGATTCCGTTGCCGATGATCGGAAGGAAATTCGATGAGTGAGTTCGCGCTCAAGACCGCTTTGCCGCCGTACCTCCGCGCCGAACAAGAGCGCATCGAGAAGTTCGCCCGCGAAGCGGGGCTCGACTTCTTTCCCGTCGTCTACGAGATCCTCAGCTACGACCAGATGAACGAGATCGCGGCCTACGGGGGCTTCCCGAACCGCTATCCGCACTGGCGCTACGGCATGGAGTACGAGCAGCTCTCGAAGAGCTACGAGTACGGCCTCTCGAAGATCTACGAGATGGTTATCAACAACAACCCGAGCTACGCGTACCTCCTCGAGGGAAACTCGCTCGTCGATCAGAAGCTCGTCATGGCGCACGTCTCGGCGCACGTCGACTTCTTCAAGAACAACTTCGCCTTTCGCGCCACAGACCTCGACGCGGGAGCGCAGACCACCGAGCCGGTGCGGCGCGCTGTTGACTACAACCCCAACCGCCGCTGGATCGACAAGATGGCGAACCACGGGACGCGCGTGCGTCGACACGTGGCGCGTCTCGGCATCAACAAGGTCGAGGAGTTCATCGACCACTGCCTCTCGCTCGAGAACCTCATCGATCCGCACGCGCCCTTCACCGGCAAGCGCAAGGTGAGGGATCCCGACGAAGACGAGAAGGCGACCGAAGTCCCGCGCCTCCGCGCGAAGGACTACATGGAGAAGTTCATCAACCCCGAGGAGTACCTCGAAGAACAACGCCAGAAGATCGCGGCGGAGCAAGGAGAAGTCCAAGAAGTTCCCCGAGCGCTCCGAGCGCGACGTCTTGAGCTTCCTCTTGGAGAACGCGCCTCTCGAGCGCTGGGAGCACGACGTCCTCGAGATCATTCGTGAGGAGGCCTACTACTTCGTCCCGCAGATGCAGACGAAGATCATGAACGAAGGGTGGGCCATCTATTGGCATTTTAAGCTCATGACCGAGAAGGTCCTCGATGCCTCCGAGATCATCGACTACGCCGACCGCGCGTCAGGCGTCTTGGCCACGAGCAAGGGCCAGCTCAACCCGTACAAGTTGGGCGTCGAGCTTTACCGCAACGTCGAGGAGCGGTGGGACAAGGGTCAGTTCGGCAAGGAGTGGGAAGACTGCGACGACCTCGACGCCAAGCGCCACTGGAACCTGCGGCTCGGGCTCGGCAAGAAGAAGCTCTTCGAGGTGCGCTCGCTCTACAACGATGTGACGTTCATTGACGAGTTTCTCACGCCGGACTTCTGCCGCGAGCACAAGCTCTTCAGCATCTCGTATTCGAGCCGCAACGAGCGCTTCGAGATCGAGTCGCGGGAGTTCAAGCAGATCAAAGAGAAGCTGCTGTTTCAGCTCACGAACGCCGGCAACCCGTTCATCTACGTCGAAGACGCCAATTTCGAGAACCGTGGCGAGCTCCTCCTCCGGCACGATCACCAAGGCATGGATCTCAGGCCCGACTGGGCCAAGGAGGTCTTGCGCAGCATCGTGCGCGTCTGGAAGCGACCGGTGAACGTCCTCACCATCCTCGAGTCGAAGCAGGTCATGCTTCGCTACGACGGCAAGGAACACACGCAGAAGCCCCTCAAGAAGGACTGACGTGAACACCCCGCCGGTGAAGCCCTTCGAGCGCGATCCGGCGCACTGGCTCTACAAGCTCTCTCCCGACGAGTGGCTCAGGGCCGCCCTGTCGGAGATGGCGCGCGCCGAGGCGCTCTACCAGGAGCGAAACGCAAAGGGCGGCCTCGCGAGCGCGAGGCGTGCAGCGGGGATGGCCCTGAACGGAGCGCTCATTCTCGTGCCGAAAGAGTGGGGACGGAGCTTCGTCGACCACCTGGTCTCGCTGCGCACCGACGTAGACGCGCCGGAGGCGGTGAAAGACGCGTGCCGCGTTCTCTTGGAGACGCAGCCGCCGGGGCCAACGCTCCTGACGCTGCGGAGCCCCAAGGGCGACGAGCGCGTCCTCGAGGCCGCGCGCGACGTCGTGGCTCACGCGTACGCGGTGATCCGCAAGAACGAGCCACTCCCCAAAGCGGAGCCTTCCTGATGCGCACCTCTGCCTCCGCCTTCGCGCTGCTCGCCGGCGTCTTCGCCTGCGGGCCGTCCCTTACGGAGCCGCCCAAGGCCGCCGCTGAGCGCGAATCGGCGCCCTGCGCGGCCGGCGCCGACGCCGGTGCGCTCGATTGCCGCCGCGCCGCCGTGCCGTCGGCGCGCCGTGACGTCGTCGGCGTCCTCGACCCTGACGAACGTTCCCCGTTGGCGCCACCGATGGGCGACGCGGGCGCACGTCGAACCGCCGCGCCGACTGCTAGCGCGGCCGCCGCTCCTCCGCCGCTGCCGCGCGTCGCGCCATTGCCCGTCACGATTCCCCTCGCGGCCGAAGGCGAGACGGGAGACCTCGCCGACGCGCTGCGACGCGGGGACGCGGCCTTCGAGAAGGACGACCTCAAGGGCGCGACGCGCGCCTACGAAGACGCGCGCGGCTTGGCGCCGAAGGGCGTCGCCGCGAAGGTCGGCATCCTTCGGGTGAAGATCGCGGCGACCAAGGTGCCCTTCGACTACGGCGCCGGGAAGAACGTACCGGCTGTGCTCGCGGCGGCGCGCGAGCTCGCCAAGCTGGTGCTCGCGGAGCCCGAGTCGGGGCCCGCGCACGCGGAGCTTGGCCGGGCGCTCCTGCTGGAGGGCGACGCAGCGAAAGCCGCTCAGGCCCTCAAACGCGCCGCTGAGCTATTGCCGAAGGTGCCGGAGGTTCAGTCGTCGCTCGCCATCGCGCTTTTGGCGACGGGCCACGTCGACGAAGCGCTTCCCCGATTCCGCCTCGCGAAGAACCTCGACGTCGGCAGCGGCGTGCGTCACGGACACCTCGGCACGGCGCTGCTCTTGCGCGGCGAGGTCAAGGAGGCCATCTCCGAATACGAGCTGGCGGCGCGCCTCGCGGACACCGACGCCCGTGCCCACTCCGACCTCGGCACGGCGCTGCTCGCCGACAACCAGGCGGAGAGGGCTGCCCGAGAGCTTGAGCGCGCCGTCGTCCTCGACCCATCGCGGGCGACCTTTCGGTCGAACCTCGGCTACGCCCTTCAATCGATGGGCAAACGGGCTGACGCCATCGTTCGATACCGCGAAGCCATCAAGCTTGATCCAAAGCTCGCGAGCGCTTGGATCAACCTCGCGACGGCGCTCGCGCAAGAGCCGCAAACGCGCGCCGAAGCGCGGGGGGCGCTCGAGCGAGCCCGCGCCATTGACCCGACGGACCCACGCGTCATCGCGAACTTGAAGGAACTTTCGGACCTCGAGCGCGGCGTAAAGTAAACGTGATCACGCACATGGGAGTGCGCGTGCTCGCGTTGGTCACGTGCGTCGCACGGGCCGCTTGACCCTCGCGTCACGGAGCGCGTAACTTGCCCTCCGACTTCATGAACCACGTGCGCCTGGCGCGCTTCATGAGGAACGAGTCCTTGCGAAACTGTCCGCGCCAATCGGTGCCATGTGGTTTTTGGGGGGGCTCGCGAAGTGTTGTTCCGTAGTTGCAGTACGTATCGCGAAGTGGAGGAATCAAATGGCTGTCGGCAGGGTGAAGTGGTTCAACGATGAGAAGGGGTGGGGGTTCATCAAGCAGGAAGACGGCGTGGACGTCTTCGTGCATTACTCGCAGATTGCTGGCGAGGGCCGCCGCCGCCTCTTTGAAGACGAGCTCGTTCAGTATGACGTGAAGGAGGGACCGAAAGGCCTCCAGGCCGTCAACGTGATCCGCATGCAGCAGGACCAGCAGCAGCAACAGCAGCAGCCGTCCTGACGCGAACGATTGAGTCTTGAAGCCCGGCCGCGGAGACGCAGTCGGGCTTCACGCTATTTGGCGGTAGCCGTCGCTACGTCATCCTCCAGCGCGCTCGACTGTCTAGAGCCACTCGCCTAGCGGGACCTTCTCGACGTGGAAGGCTCCGGCATCGTCCAAGACGTGAGCTTCCGTCCCGCGAAGCCGCCCCGCGTCGTCGAAGTCGTAGACGTTGAAGCCGGCCATCTTCGACCCGTCGTGATGGTGGAGCGATGCGCTCGTGGCGCCCACCGCGTGCATGGCGCCGCGCGTCGTCGCGAGCTCTTGCCGAAGGCGACGGTGAAGGTGACCGTGCAGCACCAGCCCGTGTTCGACGCCGGCGAGCCTCTCGGCAAGGTCGCGAGCGTCGTGAAGGCCTTCGAGCATGGCCTTGAGCGGTGAGCGCGGCAGGTGCACCGGGTGGTGAAGCAAGATGACTGGCGTTCGCTTCGAGACGTCCTCATGCGCCAAGATGCGCGACAGCGCGCCGAGCTGCGACGCGCCGAGCTTGCCCGCGGCCACGAAGGGGAGGCGAGGCACGGCGCTCGAGAGGCCGATGATCGCGAGAGGCCCGCGCAAGCGGACGAACGGGAAGACGCCGAGGCCCAAAGGCGACGCCATCGGCAAGTCGCTCTCGACGTAAGGCGCGAGGTATTCGACGAAGCGACGCCCCCGCAAGGAGCCGCGCGTGTAGAGGTCGTGATTGCCGGGGACGACGCTGACGTCGGAGGGGGCGAGGCCGAGCTCTCGCTCGAGGAGCTCGCGAACGGCCTGAAATTCGGCTTCGAGGGCCAGGTTCGTCAGATCGCCGGTGATGGCGACGTGGTCGACCGCGACGCGCTTCACCTCGCGCGCGATGGCTGCGACGTACGACGGGTGGTGCACGTGCTTTCGCTTGAGACGCAGGTTGAGGTAGCCCGAGAGGCGCTTGTTCAAGAAGCGCCGAGGCCCGACGCCAACGAGCGAGAGAATGTGGAGGTCCGAAAAGTGAGCAAGGCGCACGGCGGCAGCTTACGTGGTTTCCGACTGAGCTGTGGCATGGGCGCTGCCTGTCAACGCAATCGGGGTCGAAGCGCTTCGACCCAAACGGACGGTCTGCGCTCTGCGGTGGTGGCGTTTGCACGGGCTCCACCAAGCCGCGGGACGCCGGCGGCGGCTAGCCCTCTAGCGAGAGCCCGGCCACACGGCCGATAAGCGCGATGCGCCTCAGTGGTCGGTCTGGACGGCGCAGAGGCCCTCGGAGATGGCGAGGATTTGCTGGCCGCCAAAGTCGCTCACGCCGTGGGTAGGCCCCACAACCGTCACCGCGCCGGTCGCGGCGTTGATCGTGACGAGGTTGCGTGCGAGAGCGCCGGAGGAGACCGTGCCGTAGAGGGCTCCCTTGTGGAACTCGATCCAACCGAGCGCACCGGCGGCGGTCCGCGGACCCGTTGCTGCGGCGTCAGCCATGTTGAGGTCCCAGAATGTGTGGGTGCCGCCGTCGTCCGGGTTGCCGTCGATCGCGAGCTTGGTCGTGGCCGAGAACGCCACGTTGTCGCCGTCCACGATCGCGACGCCCTCCCGCATCGTGCCCACGGAGGTCACCACGCCGGTGGTCGGATCGACAGAGACCAGCGCCTCCTCAATCGAGTCGGCGGGGTACGCCTGGTCCAAGCTCGCTGATGCGTACAGCTTGTTGTCCGTTGGGTTGTAGTCGAGGCCACCGACGAAGTGGACGGTGCCGGCGGCGATCGTCAGCGCCGCGACCTGCTGGCTCTCGCCCGTGCAAGCATCGACTGTGACGAGCTTCGGTGCCGTGAGGTAGTCGAGGATGCCATAAAGCTTCCCGTTCCCCGCGTGGAACGCGAGCTTCGCGACGGACCCGAGGTTGGTGGTGCCGACGAGCGTGGCCGCACCCGTCGTCGTGTTGATCTTGACGAGCGACGTGCCGATCGTCCCAAAGAGCTCCGGCGTTGCTCCCGCGTCGGTCCCGGCGTCGCTGTTCGCGCCTGGGCCACTGTCGCTGCCCGCCTCAGGGCTAGCCTCGGCGCCCGCGTCCGTGCCGGCATCGGTCGTCGTGCCGTCAGCTTTGCCAGCGTCGGGGGTTGGCGTCGGGGACGAGTCGCCGCGTGCGTCCAGCGTTCCGCCGTCGGGCGCCGCGGGCGGAGGTGCTTCGTCGTCAGAGCCACATGCCGCCCATGCGACGACCGACAGCGCCGCAAACGATCCCAGGACGAGTGCGCGTGCGAGTGAATGCCTAGCCTGAGGTCGCATATGAATTCTCCGCGTAGCGTCGTATCACGCGCCGGCCGGCCATGCGCGACTCGCAAGGTGCCCCCAGCGCTCTCGCTTCGGCGACCCTCGCCCGGCGCGACGACGGTCGCGCATGGCGGCCCAGCGGATCGCGCCGATCGCGCCCAAGCGAACGAGCGCGATCGAATGGATCGCGGCGGGGGCTGAATCTCCACAGATTCCCCCGTCCCGCCGGCGGCACTGCGCGTGCAGCGGTCCTGCCGTGGTCCTCGATGCAGCGGACCGACCCGCGGGTTGCTTTGGTCGCCGCCCGCATGTCGCACGATCAAAAGCGGCCAAAGGAGTGGACTTCGATGAAACCAATCCATGCGTGCCTCGACCTGGTGTTTGGTGGCGCCGACGACGGCGACGTCTTCGCCGACCCCATGGCGGACAGTCCTTCGCAAGACCTCGTGGGTGGCGGCACGTCGGACCCGTCACCCACACCCACCGAAGAAGGCGGTGACGGCGGCTTGCCGCCGACGCGGCAGAACGAGTCCGGCGACGATGCTGGCGCCGGCTTCGTCGGCGACGCAATCGATGCTCCGACACAACCGACCTTCACCGAGGGACCGAGGGATCCGCAGTTCGCCGACCAGCGGACTCTCAAGTTCGACCTTCCGAAGGGGTTCAACCCCTCCGATTCAGGCGTCGTTGAGGAGGCGGCGCTGAAGTACTTCGAGCAGCACCCGGAGTATCGTGCCCCGCTGGACATGGACGGTGGAGACCGAAGTCGCTTCTACCGAGGCTCGCTGACGCGCGAGGGCTTCGAAGCTGGGGCGCTCGCAAACCTCGAGAAGGCGCTAGAGCAGGGGGGCGACGTCACCGCAGCGCGGGGGGAGTACGAGCGCATCGCGCAGATGAACCGGGACAGCCTGGCCTACGTCGAACCGGGGGCTCCCGCCGATCAGGGCGACCGCCGCCGCCAAGCGGAGTTTCTGTCCCGCTGGAGCGAGGCCCGCCGCAGTGGATAGAGGCGCCCGCGCGCCCAGCGACGAGCGGCGAGGACGTCAGTTGCCCGGCCGCTTGTGCACCTTCACGCCAACGGCGCACTCCTGCTGCGGGCCACACGCCGCCGGGAAGCCGCGCGAGCAGAGCTCGTCGGGCCCGCGCGCCACGGCGCGCAAACACTCCTCGATGGCTCGCACCGGCGTTGCGGGCGGCCTTCGCGCAAGGGATGTCGTCGACGGTCGTCGCGTACTGGAGCCCAGATTCGCACTCGAAGCCGTGACTGCCAAAGTGCTGCCCGTTCGCGCGAAACTGCTCCCCGTACCAAGCGCAGAGCTGGTGAACGTCGTGCTCGCTCGCCGCTTTGAGCGAAACATCTCGGTCAACGTTGGGCGGGGCCGCGAGCAGGGCGGCCTGTCGGCGCCGCCCTGCTTCCGTGAGCGCTTTGTCACGCGCGCCGCTCTCCATCGTGAGCGCGCCGTACGTCCGCTTGATGTGGTCGCGCACGCGGGCCACCCGCGCGCTATCGCCCTCCCTCGTCCACGCGCCCAGACCGTGGCCGTCGAGGATGGCGGCGAGCGCCTTGCGCTCCGCGTCGGTCATCGCCGGCGGCTCGTAGTCATTCATCAGATCCGGCCGCGAAGAGGGCCGTATGCGCCATTGATGACAATCGAAGCAGGGCTCGACGATCGCGATGGGGGCGCCTGAGGCGTCCAGGTAGACGAAGGCGTGATGCGGGGTGAAGTCGCAGCGCACGATGGCATGCGAGCCGTTCTCACGAAGTTGGTCGTCGCGGCGAACCGTAAGCTCCTGCACGACCTCGGCCTCCGCGGCGCTGAGCTCGACCGCTCCGATCACGCCGGGACAGAGCGAACCATCGCGCTCGAACGGAGGTCCGCTCGGCGACCGCGTGACGCAAGCGGCCGCGTCCAACCAGGCGTACGCACGAACCTTGGTAGCGCGCGGCGGCCTCGCGTTCGTGGGAAATGGGCGCGGTGCCCTCACGCCTTCTGGGCGCGGTGCTTCGGCGCGGCCCGGCTCGGGCCAGTAGCCGGGAAAGAAGCGGAGGTACTCGGCGACGTCGGCCGCGAGCGCGGGATCGAGCGCAGACGAATCGCGAGAGGTGCCTCCGCGCGCGCCGGGCGAGACCGCCGACGGTTGCCCCGCTGCGCCAGGGCGCCGCGTCGCCAGCGCATCGACCTGCTGCGGTCCCGAGGTCGCTGCCCCGCACGCGATGAGCGCGCCGGCGAGCGCGCAAGACCAGGCCAAGCGCGGCGTGACCTTCATCGGCTACGAATACCAGGTCGGTCGCCTGCAGCGGAACCCGAACGCCGACTCCACAGCCGCGAGGGCCTGCTCCCGCAGGCGCCACGACGACAGGTCGCCCTTGGCGCTGGCGTGGTCCACGAGCGGGCGCCGGGGCACGCTCAGCGTGGGGCTGTTACCGTGGGGCACCCGAGCTTGACTTCGACGCCCTCGCTTCCGCTCGCGCGACCGCAGGCGTCCTGGCAGAGAGCAATGCGCGTCGGCTTCGTCGGATCGTCGTAGCGCCAGCCCTGGGGCTCGGCGCAGTCAGCGCTGTAAGAAAGGGTGACGTTGTCGAGGATGATGTTGACTTGGTCGGGCCGGACGGCGCTGCCGCCAGCGGGCGGGGGGGGGAGCGCCACCTCGCACGAGAAGCGACGACGGATGCCTTCGAAAGCTTGAGCGAGCTGGACGGCCCCGTGGGTCGCGTCGATCATGAGCGCAGCTCCCGAGCCCCCGGCCGCAGCGATGGTGTCGAGGCTCTCTTGCTGCGCGCCGTCCATTCCTACGGCGAAGGTGACGATGCCGCTATCGGCGACGGCCTGCTTGGCGACGTTCGCGACCGCGTCCACGGTGTTGTTCGCGCACGTGCCGGTAGAGGGCGCGCCATCGGTGACGAGGGCTACCACGACGCGCGCCGGCTCCGTGCCCACGTTGGCTCGCACGGTCCGCGCGTATTGGAGTGCGCCTTCCAGCGCCGGTCGCATGGGCGTGCCCGGGAGGAACTTCGTCTTGGCGAACTCTGCGCGGAACGACGAGCTCGGTAGCGCCGTCATGGGCACCGCTGGCGTGACGAAGTCTCCACCGCACGTCTTCGGTGCTTGAGGGAAGAAGGCGAGCGAGGCGCTCACGCCCGCTTGCTGCGCCTCTAGGAACGTCGAGAGACCCGCCGTGGCGGCGTCCCACTTGCCCGCCGAGCCCATACTCCCGGAGCGATCGAAGGCCACCACGATGCGAAGCGCGAGTCGCGTGGCACGAAGAGTCAGACCGCGACACTCGGCCGGCGCGGTGAGCGTCGGGCTGAAGGCCGGGGCAGGCGCAAGCGTTGGTGCTGCCGTTGCTTCGTGTTCAGCGAGATCCTCAGACGTGGGCTCAACGCTACATCCGGCGAGCATCGCGAGGGTCATCAGGGCGCCCCAGCCGTCCTTCGCCAGGTCCCTCGCACGCCGCTCTTCGGTTACGCCACGCTTCGCCATAAGACACCTCGCGACGCCACGCTGCGAGGTCTATGCCAGGCGCGAGAACGAATTCCGTCGAGCGATTCGCCACTCCCCGCGGGTGGAGTGATCGCGGAGATCGCCCCCGCTGATCGCAGCGGCGACGCCGTCAGCCTCGACGCCCTTCCGTTGAGGCCGCCTTCACCGGTCGTAGGCGCAGCGAAAGCCGATGTCGTCGGCGTAGGGCTGTCCTGGTCGCACCGAGCGCATCGCGGCGCGCAGAAAGATCGCGCCCGTGCGAAAGGAGCCGCCGCGCGTCAGGTGTTCGCCGGACTGCGCGCCTTGCGGGTTCGTCACCGAGCCCTTGTCGTAGCCAACCGTGCCATCCATGTTCCGATCGACGAGATCGCTCACCCATTCAGCGACGTTTCCCGCGAGGTTCTTGATGCCCTCCGGCGTCGCGCCATCGGCGTACGACTCCACGGGGGCGAGGCCCGCGGCGCCATCGGTCTCGTCGGGCGCGCCTGGCAGCGTTGACAAGACGCCGTGGTTCGCGCGCCGCGGCGCGTACTGGTAGCCCCACGGGAAGGCGCGCCCCGCCTTGCCGCGCGCCGCGTACTCCCACTCGGCCTCTCGCGGGAGGCGCCCGCCTTGCCACGCGCAATACGCCGCCGCGTCCTGCCAAAGCACGTGCGTGACGGGCAGCTCTGGCGCGTCGTAGCGTCGGTCGCCCGGGCGAAAGTCCGGCCGCGCGCAGGCCCCCACCACAACGCAACGCTCGTAGGCGGCGACCGATACCTCGACGCGATCGATGGCGAATGGCGAGAGCGTCACAGTGTGCGCGTGGAGTTCGAGCCTCAGCAGCGTCGGGATGTAGCGGTTCAGCGCCATCGCGAGATCGCTCGTGTCGCAATACTCTGGCGCCGGCTCGCGACGACACAAGAGCACCGCCGCCTTGAGGTCGGCCTCCGTTGAGCCCATGGTGAACGTCGCGCCGGGGAGCGCCACCCGGTCCGGGCCCGGCGCCGCGAGCGCGATGGTGCCCGCGCGCTCCGTTGGCGTCGGCTTCCACTCGATGAGCGGCACCGAGCTGCGCGGCGGTCTTTGCGTGGGCGCGCTGCAGGCCACCGCGAGCGCGGCGACGGCCACGGGCCACGCGCCCCGCATCAGCCGACGAGGACGCGCATGGGATGCTCGATGAGCGCGCGGAGCTCGGCCAAGAACGCCGCGCCGACGGCTCCGTCGATGACACGGTGATCGCAGGAGAGCGTCATGCCCATTCGCTTGCCAACGGTGACGACGCCGCCCTCGACGACGGGCTCCTCGCGCACCTGACCGACGGCGAGGATGGCTCCTTCCGGCGGGTTGATGACGGCGGAGAACTCGTCGATGCCGAACATCCCGAGGTTCGAGATGGAGAAGGTTCCGTCAGACATCTCCTCCGGCTTGAGCTTCTTCGCGCGGGCCCGGCCCGCGAGCTCACGGACCTCGCGAGCCACCGCGACGAGGCTCTTCTTGTCGGCGTCGCGAACGACCGGCGTGACGAGGCCGTCGGGGACGGCGACGGCGACGGAGATGTCGACGCGTCGGTGAATCAAGAGCGCCTCCGGCGAGAACGTCGCGTTGCACTCGGGCACACGCGTGAGAGCCACGGCGCAGGCCTTGATGAGCAGGTCGTTGAGGCTCACCTTGAGCGGCTTGTCGCCTTCCGGCGCGCCGAGCGAGGAGGCGCCGCTCGCCGCGAGCTCTCGATTGACCTCGTCGCGCAGCGCCGCGAAGCGCCCCGCTGCCACGTCGATGGTCAAGTAGAAGTGGGGAACGGTCTGCTTTGCCTCCGTCAACCGCCGCGCGATGGTCTTGCGCATCATCGACAGCGGGCGCGCCTCCGGCGCCGCAAGCGCCGAGACGGCCAAGCGCGCATCGCCGGCGACGGCGAGGGCCTGGCTCGCCCCGCGCGGGGCCGTGGCCAGTGCGTCGAGGTCTTGGAGCGCGATGCGGCCACCGGGGCCCGTGCCCGTCTTGCCCGTGAGGTCGATGCCTCGCTCGCGCGCCGCCTTGCGAATGTAGGGCGAGGCGAGGCCACGACCGCCATCGCCGGCGCCCTGCGACGCGTGGGGCGCGCGCTGCGGTTCGCGCGAGGTGCGATCGAGGATGTTGCCCGTGGTTACGACGCGCGGCGTGCTCGCGCTCGTGGTCGCTGGCGCGGCGGTCATCGGAGCGGCCTCTGGTGCCGGAGCGGCAACGACAGGCGAAGGGGCTGGCGCGGGCGCCGCCGGCGTCGCGTGGCTCATCGCCTTGGCGGCGAGCGCGGACACGTCTTCGCCGGCCGCGCCGACGATGGCCACCGGTTGGCCGAGCTTCACCTGCGAGCCGGCGGGGACGAGGATCTTGAGCAACGTGCCCTTGTCGAAGGAGCGAAACTCCATCGTCGCCTTGTCGGTCTCGACCTCGGCGAGGAGGTCGTCGATGGCGACGGCGTCACCCTCCTTCTTGTGCCACGTGGCGAGCAGGCCCTCCTCCATGGTCGGGGAGAGCTTGGGCATGTCGACGATCTTGGCCATGGGGACGTTCCGTTCGAAAAATGAGGCGGTCGCTCAGGAGGGGAGGCCGCGGCGGACGACGCGCCTCACGGCATCGGCGACGCGCGCCGGTTGCGGCATGCAGAGTTGCTCGAGGTCCTTGTTGTAGGGCATCGGCACGTCGAGCGTTGCGACCCGCAAGACGGGGGCGTCGAGGGCGTCGAAGGCGAGCCGTTGCACGCGGTCGACGAGCTCAGCGCCGACGCCACCGTAGGGCCAGCCCTCGTGAACCACCACGCAGCGATGGGTCTTCTCCACCGACTGCACGATGGTCCCCTCGTCGAGGGGGCGGAGCGAGCGAAGGTCGACGACCTCGACCGAGATTCCCTCCTTCTCCAAGAGCGCCGCCGCCTCGAGCGAGACATGGGTCATGCGCGAGTAGGTCAGGATCGTGACGTCGCGGCCTTGTCGCACGACGTTCGCGACGCCGAGCGGCAGCGCGTCTTGGTCGTCGGGGACGGCGCCCTTCAACGAATAGAGCGTCTCCGACTCCATCACGAGCACCGGGTTGTCGTCGCGAATGGCGGCCTTCATCAGGCCCTTCGCGTCCGCGGGAAACGCTGGCGCGATGACCTTGAGGCCTGGCACGTGCGTGTAGAAGTGCTCCAGCGCTTGGCTGTGCTGACGGCCGACCTGGGGCGCGCTCGCGGTGGGCCCGCGGAACACGATGGGGCAATTGAACTGGCCGCCAGACATCTGCCGGATCTTGGCGGCGTTGTTCAAGATCTGATCGAAGGCGATGGCCGAGAAATTCCAGGTCATAAACTCGATGATGGGCCGGAGGCCGACCATGGCGGCTCCGATGCCGACACCGGCGAAGCCGCCTTCGGCGATCGGCGTATCGATGACGCGGCGCGGACCAAAGCGCTCCAAGAGGCCCTCGGAGACTTTGTAGGCGCCCTGGTAGTGGCCGACCTCTTCGCCCATGAGAAAGACGCGATCGTCCTTCTCCATCTCTTCGGCCATGGCCTCTCGCAAGGCTTCGCGAAATCTAAGCTCTCTCATGCGTGTCTCCTCAAGCCGCGAAGGGGCCGTCGTAGGTGGTGCGTTCGAGGAGCGATGCGTCCGGGTCTGGGCTCTCTTCCGCAAACTTCAAGGCCGCCTGCACCTCGGCCTCGACTTCGTCCTCCAGCACCTTGAGCTTGCCTTCGTCGGCGCCGAGCTCGAGGAGCTTGGCTCGCGCGCGAGGCACCGGGTCGCGTCGCTTCTTCTCGTCGAGCTCCTCCGCCGTGCGGTACTTGCCGGGATCGCTCATCGAGTGACCGCGGAAGCGATACGTCCGGAGCTCGACGATGGTTGGCATCGACTCCTTGCGGGCGCGCTCGACGGCGACGCGGATGCGCTCTTCGACCTCGAGCACGTCGTCGGCAAAAAAGCGATCGCGCGGCAGTCCGTAGCCGAGCGCCTTCTGCGACGAGTCTTCGACGCTCATGGTTCGTGAGAGCGGCGTCCCCATGGAGTACTGGTTGTTCTCGCAGATGAACACGATGGGCAGCTTCCAAACGGCGGCCAGCGAGACGCCCTCGTGGAAGCCTTGAATCGAGACGGCGCCGTCGCCGTAGAAGCACAAGGCTACGCGACCGTCGTTGCGGTACTTCGAAGCGAAGGCGGCGCCCACGCCGAGCGGGATGTGGCCGCCGACGATGCCGTGCCCCCCGAGCATGTGGTGCTCTTTGTCGAAGAGGTGCATCGACCCGCCGAGGCCGTGAGAGCACCCGGTGGCTTTGCCGTAGAGCTCCGCCATCATCGGACCGGCGGCCATGCCCTTGGCGATGGCCACGCCGTGATCACGGTACGTCGTGATGACGTAGTCGTCCTTCTGCAGGGCCGCGATCGCGCCGACGGCCACCGACTCCTGGCCGATGTAGAGGTGAAGGAACCCTCCAATCTTCCCCTGCGCATAGGCGCGGGCCGACTCCTCTTCGAGGCGTCTGATGAGGAACATCTGTCGATAGAGGACCGTCAGATGCGCGCTGGTGCCGGTGTTGGGCGAGCCGGAGGCGGCGCCCGACGAGGCGGTGGAGGTTGATTCGGTCCGCATGGGCCGAGGAGGATATCGCAAGCGACCGCCGCGATGAACTCGGCAATGGACTTGCCGGGTCTGGAACGATGGAAAGGCGCCACGGCCAGTGGCACATTGGGGGGCGATGATCGGAAAGTCCCTCCGCGAGCGCTTTGGGGTCCGGACGCCGCTTGAGCCTTCGCGCTCCGTTGAAATCGTCGAGAGCCTCGTCGACGCGCAGGCCGCGCACCTGATTGCCGTTCGCTCCAACGACGACGCGATGGTCGCGTGCCTCTTCGTCGACGCGAGTGAGGCCAGCGTTCGCTTGTGTCAGAAGTTCGGTTTCGAGATGCGCCGCGGCGGTACCGGCGTCCTGGGCGTGCCGGGGGCCGAGCTCGCGCGGCAGTTCCCCGAGCTCCCGCCGCACCAGCGAAAATGGCTCGAGGCGTCCCAAGGGCCACGGGAGACCAAGGTCCTCCTTCTCGCGGGCGACGGCCTCGGCCTCGTGTCGGTCGAGGCTCACGGCGCCGATCTCCGCGTCACGGCCGTCGCCTACGCGTCGGCGTGAGCGCATTTTTCCGCCGGCAGCGGCTCACCTAAGCCGTCGTAAGGACTTTCGAGCCGCCGGTTGCATACGTTGTGGCGGGCGCCCGTCCATGGGGCGACGACGCGAGGTCGTCATGCGGGTCCGCCCGCCCACTCCGCTGCGCTCCACGCTGACGCTCGCTCCCAGGGACCTGGGCCTGCGCGTCTGCAAGGCGCGCGCTTGTTTTCGCGCGTGCGGCCCGGCCGCGCCCGCGAGGAGGCATCCCCATGAGTCGTTCCTTGTCCGAAGTCCGGTCGCGCTCCTTCACGCTCCTTGGCCTCATCTTCGCCGGCGGCTGCACCGTCAGCGCGGGCGGCTTTTTTCCCGACGCTGGCGGCGACGGCGGACCTGGGAGCATTCTCGTTTCGTCGGACGGGGGCACATCGAAGAAGGACTCCGGCAAGAAGGACGCGGCCATCGAGGACCCCGAGGATCCGCCGCCGGAGCTCGACGCGGGCAAGAAGGACTCGGGCAAGAAGGACTCGGCTCCTCCGCTGGCCGTGTGCGCGCCCGGCTCCATCGCCGGCTTCGCGCCCGTGTGGAAGGCGCCCAAAGCGCTCCACACCAACGCCTGCACGGCGACCAACGCGCAACTCGTCGTCGACTGCACCTTCGACTCGACGGTCAACCAGACGACCTGCGACACGTTCATGCAGAATACAGCCAACGACGCCTGTGTGAAGTGCGTCTTGACCGACGCGACGAGCGCGCAGCTAGGCCCCATCATCCTCGATGGCACGTCGGGTCGCATCAACGTGGCCGGTTGCATCGCGGCGCTGAGCGGCAACACCACCGCTACCGGCTGCGGCGCGAAGGTGCAGGCGTACCAAGGCTGCACGGCAGCGGCGTGCGCCTCGTGCACCGACCCGACCACGAGCTCCGCGGCGGCGGCGGAATACGACCAATGTGTCGCCGATTCGGAGAGCAGCCCGTGCTCCACATACACGAGCGACGCGGCATGCGCCGACCCGCTGCTCCAAGCGGGCGGGGCAGCCGCCTCGTGCGCTGCTGGCAACACGTTCCTCGACAACGCGCGCACCGTCGCAAAATTGTTCTGCACGCTCTAGTTTGGTGGGGCCTAGCCGGCCCCCGCAGCGCAGGCGAGCCTCCCCTGGCCGCACCAACGCCTCCGGCGGGTGCTCCGCGACGCCCGCAAGGGGCCGCGCGGAAGCGACCGGGAAGGAAGTGCCCGCGTGGTGGCACCTAGTACCCCGACACTGTGAAAGCGGCAGGTTCGAGGGGCCCCCGACGAGCGAGGGGCCAACTCGAACCTGCCTCGTTTCCACGGGTTTGTGTCTGGGAGTTTCGTTCTCGTTTGCCGTACTCGACCCATCAAAATCAATGGGTCGAGGTACTAGTACGGGCCTGAGTCTTCCTCGTCGGTGCCGTTGGGGGTGCCGGCGTCTCCCTTTGCGAGCTGCACGAGCTCGGGGGGCGGCGCGACACGCGGCCGCGGCGGCCGCACAGACGCGCTCGGCTTCGGTGCCGTCGCCACAACGGGCGCCGCGTCGACGATGGCGCTGGCCGTTGACGGCGAGGGGACCTCGGCTCTCGCGAGCTCCGGCGCCGCCCGCTCTCGATGGCCCGGCGCCTGCACGAGAAACCATGCGCCGATGGCCGTCAGGCCGCCAAAGACGAAGGCCGCGAGCGTGGTCAGGCCTGAGCGTCGCCGGCGGCCGGCGGTAAGCACATGCACGGCGCTCTGCGGCGTCGTGATAGCGGCAGGCGGTTCGGCCCGATGAGCGACGACCACCGGCGCGAGCGCGTCGGCGAGCGCTTCCGCAAGCTCGGCGGCCGTGCCGTAGCGGCGCGCCGGATCCTTCGCCATGCCGCGCAAGAGGACCTGCGAGGCGCGGTCGAGCGTGCCGCCGACGCTGCGAATGGGCGCCGGATCTTCCGTCGCGACCTTGGTGGCGACTGCCAAAGGTTCATCACCAGGGAAGGCGCGCCGGCCCGTGAGTGCTTCATAGAGCGTGCACGCCAGGGAAAACTGATCGGAGCGCTTGCTGAAGTCACCGGCCGAGAGCGACTCGGGCGCGCTGTACGCGGGCGTTCCCATGACCGTGCTCTGGAGCGTGAGCGTGGAGTCAGGCACTCGGGCGATGCCGAAGTCGGTGATCTTGGCGCCCGTCGGCGAGAGCAAAATGTTGTCTGGCTTCACGTCGCGGTGAATGACCCCCGCCGCGTGGGCTCGGTCGAGGGCACCGGCGACTTCCCGCGCGATGCGAACGACCTCGCCGGGCGCGAGGGCGCCCGCTTCGGGCACGTCTTCGCCGCTGGCGCCAAGCCGCAAGCGCAGGCTCGGCGTCTTGTTGTCCGGCGACGCCTCCTCGAGCGCCTGCCGCAAGGTCGGGCCCTCGACGTACTCCAGCACGAGGTAGAGCCCGACGGGTTCCTCTTCGCCCATGTCGTGGAGCGTCACGAGGTTCGGGTGACTGACTGCCGCGGCGGCCCGCGCCTCCTGGCGCATGCGGGCCACGACTGCGTCCTTGACCTCCGGCGGAATGCCGAGGTCGTCGCGCATAATCTTGATGGCGACGCGGCGCCCAAGCACGGGGTCGCGAGCTAGGAGGACGCGGCCCATGCCGCCCTGACCGAGCAGCTCCTCGACTTCGTAGCGACCGATGGTGTCGGGCAGGTCCACCTTGGCCTTACGCTACAGGAACGTCACGCGTTCTTACATGGGGTTTCGTCGCCGCCCTGCGCGCGGTCTCGCCCTCCACGCGGGCCGTCACGCCCGTCGTCACATCGGGTTGTAGCAGGCGACCTTGTGTTTGCCGTCGTTGCCCACGGACTCGAGGGGAGGCGTCTCCTTGTCGCAGCGGCCCGGTATCACGCGGGGACAGCGCGGGTGAAAAGCGCAGCCCGTGGGCGGATCGATGGGCGACGGCGTGTCGCCTTCGAGCAGGATGCGAAGTCGGCGCTTGTCGCGATCGGGCTCCGGCGCCGCGCTAAGGAGCGCGCGCGTGTAGGGATGGCGCGACGATTCGTAGAGAGCCTCGCGCGACGCCTGCTCGACGATCTTGCCGAGGTACATCACGCAGACGCGATGGCTCACGTGCTCGACGACGCGCAGATCGTGCGAGATGAAGAGGTAGGCCAGGCCGAGCTGTTCCTGCAGCTCCGCGAGGAGGTTCACGATCTGCGCTTGGATCGAGACGTCGAGGGCGCTGATGGGTTCGTCGCAGACGATGAACTCGGGCTCAACGGCCAGGGCGCGCGCGATGCCGATGCGCTGACGCTGCCCACCGGAGAACTCGTGCGGGTAGCGGCCGATGGCCTCGCCGCGAAGACCGACCTTTCGCAAGAGCTCGACGATGCGATCTTCTTCCTCGCCCTTGGAAGCCACGAGCTTGTGAATACGGATCGCCTCGCCCACGATCTCGCGCACGGTCATGCGGGGGTTGAGGCTCGAGTAGGGGTCCTGGAAGATGATCTGCATCCTCCGCCGCAGCGGACGCATTTCCGCTGGCGAGAGCGGCAGGATGTCTTTGCCGTCGAACAGCACGCGCCCGAAGGTGGGCTCGACGAGTCGAATCAGAAGCCGCCCCAGCGTGCTTTTGCCGCATCCGCTCTCTCCCACCAAGCCGACGGTCTCGCCGCGCCGAACGCGCAGCGAAACGCCGTCGACGGCGCGCACGTATTGGACCTTGCGAGAGAAGAACCCGCTCCGTACGGGGAAATACTTCCCGAGCGTTTCGGCCGCCACGAGCGTTCGCGCCTGATTGGGCGCCTCGCTAAGGTCGCTCTTCGGGTCGGTCTGGGGCGGCGTCGCGGCTGGCGTCCCCGCCGACGTCTCCGACTCCGCCAAGGTGTCAGCCTTCGTCTCGGGCGTCGTCATAACTCCTCCGCGCGCAGGCAGCGGGAGCGGCGGCTGGTAACGAGATCCGTTCCCGCCAGCTCGACCAGGGGCGGCTCGCTCTCTTTGCAGCGCGGCTGCACCATGGGACAGCGATCCTGGAAACGGCACCCTTGCGGCAAGTGGCGCAAGTCCGGCACGAGGCCTTCGATGGTGACGAGCCGTTCGCCGCGCCGTGCGCCTAGGCGCGGCAAGCTGCCGAGCAGCCCCTTCGTGTAAGGATGTTTGGGCGCCGCGAAGAGCTCCTGCACGGGGCCCGCTTCCGCCACCTGGCCGGCGTACATGACGACGACGCGGTCGGCGTATTCGGCGACGACACCGAGATCGTGCGTGATGAGGAGGACGCTCATGCCGCGTTCGCCCTGGAGGCGCCTCAAGAGCTCGAGGATCTGCGCCTGAATCGTCACGTCGAGGGCCGTCGTGGGCTCGTCGGCGATGAGCAGCGCTGGATCGCACGCGAGCGCCATGGCGATCATCACGCGCTGCCGCATGCCGCCGGAGAACTGGTGCGGGTAGCTGTCGACGGCGAGCTCGGGCGCGGCGATGCCGACGAGGCGTAAGAGCTCGATGGCCCGCGCCCTCGCCGCGCTCCGCGAGTCGCCGCGATGCAATCGAATGGCCTCCACGATCTGCCAACCGATCGAATAGACCGGATTCAAGCTCGTCATGGGCTCTTGGAAGATCATCGAAATGTCGTTGCCGCGCACGTCGCGCATCTCTCGGTCCGAGAGGCTCAAGAGCTCGCGGCCCCGAAAGCGGACCGAGCCTCGCACGATGCGCGCTTGCGGCTCCGGCAAGAGCCGCAAGATCGCGAGCGACGTGACGCTCTTGCCGCAGCCGCTCTCGCCCACCAGGCTCAGCGTCTTGCCCTCCTCGACCACAAAGGACACGCCGCCCACGGCCGGCAGCACACCCTCGTCGGTCGTGAAGCTGACCGCGAGATCCGACACCTCGAGAAGGGGAGCCGAGGGCGCCTCGTCCTTGGCCATGGCCCAGCACTCTACGCGATTTCTCCGAAAGGCGGACCCTCGCGCCGCCGGCGCGCTCGTCGCGCCCGCACTGCCACGCGCGCTCGTCACATCTGATATGAGAACCCGCCATGGGGAAGGCGTCCCGCTCCCGCGCTTTCTTGCTCGCGTTTGCGGCCGTTGGCTCGCTCGGCGGCTGCCTTAGCGCTCGCCCGCAGTGCGAGCTCGCGACGCCGTGCGCCGCGGACGCGGCGTGCGTCGCGGGCGCCTGCCGCAGCCCCGAAGCGCTGCCCGGCCGCGACGCCGAGCGCGTGGCCTTCGCTCCCGTGGCCGCCGCGTCGCCGGACCGCGTAGCCGATTCGTCGGCCGTGGTGCGGCTCACCGATGGCGGCAAGTTGCTCCTGCGTTTCGCCGTGCCCGATTGGGGGACGCGCCGCCTCGTGGCCGCGTACCTCGTCGTGTGCCGCGTGCGCGTGGCGGCCTCGATGCCGGCTGGCGCCGCCGCGGGCCCAGTGCTCTATGCGGAGCGCATCGGTGACGAGTGGGAGCCGGAGACGGTGACCTACGCCAATCAGCCGCGAACGTTCACGACGTCGGCGCCGCCCGTGCGCCTCGAGGACGCAGCCGACTGCGCGCGTCTCGACGTCCGCGACGTGTTGCTTCGCTGGCCAAGGCGCGACCGGTCGGACCAAGGCATCGCCGTCGTGCAGCGGGGCCCGGCGCCCCTCGACGTCGCGCTCGCTCGCGTCGCGACGAGCGGCGCCGCGCATGCGCCCGTCGTGCCGGGACCGCGCCTCGAGCTCTATTTGGCGCCGCGGTAAAGTCCCTCCGGCGGTGCACGGCGGCTTTGCTACACTCCCAGGGGTCCGACGATCACGCGCGACGAGGTTCCCATGAACGTCTCTACATCGCTCCTGCCTCTTCTTCTTCTCGGTGCGGCGCTCGCTGGCTGCTCGCGGAGCGAGGCTGCAACGAAGCGCGACGAGGCGCCCCCGATGGTGCGGTTCGAAGCCCTCGCCGCCGGCAAGCCGGCCGTCGACAAGGCCGAATACAAGGTGTCGATTCGGCCGTCAGGTCCCTGTGTGGCGGGCACTGAGTGCCGCGCCGAGATCCATGTGGAGGCCCAAGGCGAGTTCCACGTGAACAAGGAATACCCTCACAAGTGGAAGGCCGACGACGTCGCCGGCGTCGAGTTTCTGGGCAAGGCGGACTCCAAGGACTGCCCTGGGGGCCCGGACGCTCTTCCGTGCCTGTGCCGGCGACTTCAAGGCGGTCACCGCGGCCAAGGGGGTGCTCACCATTCGCTTCAAGCCGTCGAAGGCCGGCACCGTCACGTTGAACGGGCCCTACAAGTTCAGCGTTTGCACCGACCAAAACTGCCTCATCGACATGCAGGTGTTGTCCGTTGACGTGCCCGTCACCAGCGCGAGGCCGAGTCCCTAAGCACGCGAGTTCGTGTACGCTCGCTCCATGAGCGCGCCGCGGGTCGACATCTCGACGCAAATCCGTTCCATCGCAGAAAACGTCGAGCAGCGATTCAAGACGGGCCGACGCGTCCTCTCGTTCGCCGAATACCTCGAGCTCTTCGCGACCGATCCGTCGCGCTTCGCTCGTGACGCGAGCCGCTACCTCCGCGACGCGTTTGATCACTACGGGACGGCGCCGGTCGAATACCCGTGGGGGCAGTTCACGCGGTGGAAGATCTTCGACCTGCCGTGGGACGTGCCGCAGGGGCAGGGCGACGGGCAAAAGGAGGGCGGCGCGAAGGATGGCCTGCCGCGCGGCGCGCTCATCGGCCAGGAGCAGGTTCAGGAGGAGATCTACCGCGCGCTGTCGAACTTCGTCCGCGAGGGGAGGCCCGCGCGCCTCGTGCTCATGCACGGCCCCAACGGCTCAGCGAAGAGCACCATCGTCTCGTGCCTCATGCGCGGCCTCGAGCACTATTCGTCGACGGACGAAGGCGCGCTCTACCGCTTCAACTGGGTCTTCCCGTCGACCAAGACGGTGCGCGGAACGCTCGGCTTCGGCCAAGAGAAGAGCGGCGCCGGGGGCCTCACGAGCTACGCCCACCTAACCGACGACCAGATCGATGCCAAGTTGCTCGTCGAAGTTCGGGACCATCCGCTCTTCTTGATCCCCGTGGAGGAGCGGCGGGCGCTGCTTGAGAAATCCTGGCGCAACAACGGCGAGCCGCCGCCCGATTGGATCGTCCGCGGCCAGCTGTCGCACAAGAGCCAGCAGGTCTTCGAGGCGCTCTTGGCCAGCGCGAAGGGGTCCTACGCCGAGGTCCTCAAGCACGTTCAGGTGGAGCGTTACTTCATCTCGCAGCGCTACCGCGTGGGCGCGGTGACCATCGGTCCGCAAATGAGCGTCGACGCCGGCGAGCGGCAGATTACCGCCGATCGCTCCCTCTCCGCGCTGCCGCCGTCTCTCCAGGCCGTGACGCTCTTCGAAGCCAAGGGCGAGCTCATTGAAGCCGCCGGCGGCCTCCTCGAGTTCAGCGACCTGCTCAAGCGGCCGCTCGACGCGTTCAAGTACCTGCAGGTCTCCGTGGAGACCGGTGAGGTCTCTCTCTCCCAACAGAACGTGCAGCTCAACTGCGTGATGATGGGGAGCGCCAACGAGCTCCACCTCGACGCCTTCCGCGAACACCCCGAGTTCGCGAGCTTTCGTGGTCGTATCGAGCTCGTGCGCACGCCCTACCTCCGGAGTTACCTCCAGGAGCAGACCATCTACGACGCGCACGTCGCCCCTCAGGTGCGGCGCCACGTTGCGCCGCACGCCACGCAGATGGCGGCGATGTTCGCCGTGCTCACGCGCATGCGAAAGCCCAACGTCGACCGCTACTCGGGCACCCTTCAGTCGGTGCTCGGGAGCCTCTCGGCGCTCGAGAAGTCGGACTTGTACGCGACGGGCCGCGTCCCCGATCGGCTCGACGAAGACTCGCGCAAGAGCCTCAGGACGAGCGTTCGCGACGTCTTCGACGAGAGCGAGTCGTACCCCATCTACGAAGGGCGCATCGGCGCCAGCCCGCGCGAGATGCGCGTCGTCATCCTCGACGCGGCGCAGTCGACGAAATACAAGTGCCTCTCACCGCTGGCGGTGCTCGAAGAGATCGACGCGCTCTGCCAGCGCAGAAGCGAGTTCGAGTGGCTCCAGCAAGAGTCCCTCGGCGGCGGCTACCACGACGTGAAGCTCTTCGAGGAGGCGCTCCACGCGCGCCTCCTGGACGCGTGGGAGCACGAGTTCTACGCCGCGAGCGGCCTCGTAGAGGAAGATCGCTACACGGAGCTCTACGACCGGTACCTGCAGCACGTCAGCGCCTGGGTGAAGAAGGAGCGGCTCCGCAACCGGATCACGGGCGACTACGACGAACCCGACGAGAAGGTCATGGGCGAGGTCGAACGGCTCCTGGAGCTCCAGGGCGACGCGCAAGAGTCTCGTCGCCAGACGATGAGCGCCATCGCCGCGTGGGCCATCGACCATCCGGGGCAGAAGGTCGAGGCGGTGACCGTCTTCCCGCATCACCTCAAGAAGATTCGCGAGGCCGTCTTCGCCGAGCGAAAGCCCACCGTGAGCCACCTCGCGCGCGACGTCATCGCGCACCTGCGCGACAGCGGCGCGGGACTCGACGCCGCGCGGAAACGCGCCGCCGAGGAGGCCGTCGGTCGCATGATCTCCCGCTTCGGCTACTGCCGCGACTGCGCCCTCGACGCGACGAGCTTCCTGCTCTTCAAGCGACTCGACAAGAACCCGTCGTGAATCGCCCTTGAGCGGCCTGCGCCGCGAAGACACGGCGCGCGATTTGTCGCGTGAGGTGCGGCGCCTCGCGTTGCCCGCCATCCTTCATTCGTGCCTCCAGACGCTCGTCTTCGTCGTCGACCGCGTCATGCTCGGTCGTGTTGGCCAGACGGAGCTGGCGGCCATGCAGGTCGCGGGCACCATCGAGTGGTCGCTCGTCAGCGTGCTCTTGGCTTTCGAGGTCGGCGTCGTCGCGCGCGTTGGCTTCTACGTTGGGGCACGGCGCCTCTCGGACGCGCGGTCCGCGGCGCTCGCCGGCCTCGGCCTCGCGGTCCTGTTCGGCTCCGTGATCGCGCTGGCAACGCCCGCGGTGCTCGGCCAGGTGGCTTGGCTCGCGCCGACGGCCTCCGCCGCGACGCTTCGCTCGGCGACCGACTACCTAAGCGTCACACTCCCAGCATCGCCTATCGTCTTCATGGCCGCGACGGCCGTCGCGATCTTGCAGGCCGGTGGCGACACCAAGCGCCCGCTCTACGTCGCGCTCTTCGCCAACGTCATCCACCTGCCGCTGAACCGCATCCTGATCTTGGGCGCCTTCGGCGTTCCGGCGATGGGCGCCCGCGGCTGCGGCATCAGCACCGCCGTGACGTTCGCCATCGAGCTCTTCTTGCTCGGCGTCGTCCTCTTTTCCCGACGCGGGGCGACGTCTTTGGCGGCGACCTCGGCCCTCGAGCGAGCGAGCGCTCGGCCCATGGTCCGCGAGATCATGGCGGTCTCGTGGCCGTCGATGATCGAAAAGGTGCTCTACCACGTCGGGTTCCTAGGCTTTGTGACCATGATCGGTCGTCTCGGCGACCGCGTCATGGCGGCCAACCAGATCATGATCAGCGTCGAGGCGATCTGCTTCCTTTCGGCCGACGGCTTCGGCATCGCCGCTGCCGCCCTCGTCGCGCAGAAGCTCGGGGCAGGGAAGCCCGAGGCGTCGCGCATGGCGGCCGTCTCGGCGGCGCGCGACGCGGCGCTGGTGCTCGCGCTCCTCGGGCTCGCGGTCTACCTCCTCCGCGGCCACATCGGACAGGTCTTCGTCCAAGGCGAAGACATTGGCGAGCTCGTGGGCGCAGCGGCCTTCGTGCTCATGGTGGCGCAGCCGTTCATGGCGGTCGCCATCGTGTTGGCGCAGTCGCTGCGCGGCGCTGGCAAGACGCGCGAGGTGCTCTTCGTGACGGCCGTCTCGGCGACGGTGATTCGCCTCGCGGCCACGTACCTCTTCGCGTTCCGCTTGGGGGGCGGTCTCGAAGGCGTGTGGTGGGGGTCGACGACCGACTGGGCGCTGCGCGCGGTGGCTCTCGTCCTGGTCTTTCGTGCGACCTTCAGTCGCCTCGCAGCGCCAGAAGGCGCTCCCGCGCGGTCTTGACGCCGAAGAGCTGGCGCGCGGCCGGCGCAACAACAGGGCCGAGGTGCGCCTGTGCGAAGATCGCGGCGACGCGGAGCGCCAGCTCGTCACCGGCGCCGCTGTCGACCTCCGCCACGGCCTCGCAGCGGCGGGCCAACAGGCCGAGTCCACCGCCGCCTTGCTCCGCCTCAAGGGCGAGCGCGAGCGCGTGATCGGCGGCCGTCGCGAGGCGCGTCAGGATGGTTACCGGCGTCGCATCTCGTCCGGGAGGAGCCACGGCGAGCAACGTGAGGTCCCGCAATTCGCCCGCCGCGCCTTCGTATCGCTTCGGTACCATCAGGCCGAGCCGCGTGTCGAAGTACCGCGCCGCGCACACCGAGAGTTGTCCGACGTCGATGCGCGCGGTCTTTCGCTGAAGAAAGACGAGGAGCGGGCGCGTCAGGCGGACGTCGTCCCATCGCGACGCGAGGAGCACGCCGCGGTCGTCGAGGAGATCGTTGAGCTCGCGCAATGGTTCTTCTCGAGAAAGCGGTCACGTCGCCTAACACCCACGCCCGATACCCATGAGCGAGCGAAGCTGGAGTAAGTTTCGCTCATGCCGCCCATCGGGTCTATCGACCGCGCGTCCATGCTCGTCGATACGCACTGCCACCTCGACCTCGCCTATTTTTCAGAAGGGCCCGATGCGGTCATGGCTCGCGCCGCCGTAGCCGGCGTCGGCGGCTTTGTGGTCATCGGCGTTGGGGCTTCGCTCGACGCGGCGCGCGCCGCGGTGGCGCTGGCTCACGCGAGGCCCGCCTCGGTCGCCGCCACCGTCGGCGTGCATCCGCACGACGCCGCGTCGCACGACGCCGCCCAACAAGAAGACTTGGAGCGCCTCGCGGCCGATCCAGCGGTCGTGGCGATTGGCGAGATCGGTCTCGATTTTCACTACGATCATTCCCCGCGGGCCACACAACGAGCCGTTTTTGCGCGCTCGATCCAGTTGGCGCGCCAGCTCAAAAAGCCGATCGTCGTGCACACCCGCTCGGCGCCCGCCGAGACCTTGGCGCTCCTCGAGAGCGAGAGCGCCAGAGACGTCGGCGGCGTCATTCACTGCTTCAGCGAGGACTGGGCCTTCGCGTCGCGTGCCCTCGACATGGACTTCGACGTCTCGTTTTCCGGCATCCTGACGTTTCGCAACGCGCGGCCCATTCAGGACGTCGCCGCGCGAGCGCCGTCCGAGCGCATCCTCCTCGAGACCGATAGCCCGTACCTGAGCCCCGTCCCCCATCGCGGCAAGGCCTGCGAGCCCGCCTACATCGTCCACACCGCCGCCAAGCTCGCGGAGCTGCGAGGCGTTTCCGTGGAGGAGATTCGTGCTGTGACGACGGCGAACGCCACCCGCCGCTTCCGGCGCTCTTTCTCCGCGGGCGCTGGCGACGGGCCTTTGGCGACCTCCTGATCCCTTTGGCATACTCTTCGGAGGTGACCGTCTTGGGCCCACGTGAGATCGCCGTGTCGCGCGGCGAAACGAGCCGCGCCGGCTTCCGCGCGTGGAGCGTCGCCTTGTCGGTCGCGGTGCACGCGCTCATCGCGAGCGGGGTGCTCGTCCTCGCGGTTCGTGGACTCGAGCGGGCTGATGAGCGAGAGCGCGAGCGAGAGCGGAGCGTCGCGGAGGCGCTCGCTGCGACGGAGACCTCCATCGCGCTCGAGGTGGTGCCGCCGGAGCAAGGTGTGCGGCCCACGATGGCGGGAGGCGCGACGACCGCTCGCATCGACACCGGCGCCGCTGGGCGCGGCGGCGAAGCCGCGTCGGAGCGCGCCCGTCATCTCGCCGATCGCAACGACGCCCTGACGGCGACGCCCGAGTCATCCACACTAAGCGGCAAGGACCAGGTGCAACGAATCGCGAGCGCGCGGCTCCGTTCCTCGTATGAAGATCGTCGAAGCACCACGAGGCCGATGGAGCTGTCGTTCGTCCTGACCGGCGACGGTCGCGTCGTCGAACGGCGCCGCTACGAAGACATGCCCACGGCCGAAGGCGCCCTCGTCTCGCGACTACCCCAAATGAGTCACGCAGAGGCGCGTCTGGCGTCGCGCGATGTTGCCGTTCCCAACGAAGGCGCCGGCATGGTGTCGCCACCTCCGGCGCTGGCCGCCGGCGTTGCCGCACCCGGCGAAGGCATTCGCAACGGCACCGCGACGGCGCACGCGTCGCGCGATGGCGCGCGGATCACGTTCACGCGCCCCGACTTGCCGGAAGCGGCGGTGTCGGTGCCCGCCGCCGAGCGCGGTCGCGTGCGTGACAACGTCGACAGTCGGCAAGCGGTCGCCAGCGCGGTCCTCGCCATCGTGTCGGCGAGCTACGCCGGCGGCGAGAGCGGCGAAGGGCGGGGCGGTACGGAAGGCGCCTTCGTTCCAGGGGCGGACGGCGTAAGCGGCGCCGGCAGTCATCCGCGCCCGCTCGGCGCAGGGCTCGGCGACTGGGTGGAGTTCGACACGACCGACCCGCTGCTCGCGGGATACATGAGGCGCCTGAAGGCGAAGGTGAAGCCCGCCCTGGCCCACGCGTTTCCGCGGCAGGCAGCCCTCGAGCAGCGCCAGGGCTACATCATCGTCGAACTTCGCATCGGCGCGTCGGGGGCCGTCGAGCCGCGCCTCATGCGGCCCAGCGGCATCGGTGAATACGACGAGAATTGCGTCGTCGCGTTGCGAGGGCTGTCGCCGGAGCCGTTGCCGGCGGGCCTCGGTCGTTCGTCGCTGCGCGTGCGGGGCCGCTTCGAGGTCCTAAACCCCGTCATTCGATAGCGCTCGCGCTTCGCGACGGGGCCGCGCTCGCGAGCGACGCTGGCTAAGCGACCGCCGTGCCTAGCTCTCGCCGGATGGAGCCTGCGAGACGCGACACCCAAAAATCCTCGAGGTGGGTCACGCGCTCGAGCGACGCCCCCTCGCGCTCCAACACCGTGAGCGCGGTCTCGAAGCTCCCGGCGAGCAAGAGCCCCACACGATCGGCCGTGCGCTCGACGACCTCGAGCCACTCGCCGAGCCGCGGCAGGCCCAGGAGCAGCTGCGTGCGAACGAGGTGTCGCAGCCGCTCCATCGCCTCGGCGTCGACGGCGTGCCGAATGGCGTCACGGTTCAGGAGCGCGCGCGGCATTGCGTCTCGTTCGATGGGCAAGTCCGACACGATGAGAAGGAGTGCTGCGTGGAAGAGGTCCTCGAGGCTCGCGACGTCAGGTACGAGCAAGGTGACGAAGTGCTCCGGCCGATGCAGCGACAGGTGGCGCGCGCATTCGAAGGCGACCTCGAAGGGGTCGGCTTCCAAGAGTGGCGCACCGATGACGACGGTCGGTGGCAACGTCGGGACGAACTCCAGGCCCTTCACGGCGCCGCGGTCGACGTGAATCGTGGGGCAGGGGAGGCCGAGATGGGCGGCGCACCAGGCGAAAGCCCGCACCGGTGCGAGCTTGGTCGTAGCGAGGTTCTCGGCGGCGCCGGCGGCGCGTTTTCCGTCAAGGCGGAACGCGGACGCGCGCGCGAGGAGGCCCGGCGTCGCCACCTCGCGGAAGATCGACGACGCCAAGAGGAACACCTCGCTCGGATCCGACAGCGCGGCCCACGTGTCCTCGCCGAGCGACCGGAGCGGCTTGCCCACTTGCTGGCGGCGGCGCGCGTCGGTCGCGTCGTCGAAGCCAGGCACCGACCGCGCGCCCCGCTTCGTCGCGAGCACCGACGAGATGCGAACCTGCGCGTCGGTGTCACCGCGCTGCGCTGCCTGGTCGAAGAGCATTGACAGATCGTGAACGCGCGGGTCGACGCTATCGAGCGGCCGGGGCGCAGGAGCGGGCGTCGGCGCTCGCGCGAGGAGGCGAGAGAGCGGCAGCGAGGAGGTCTCGACGACGGCGTTGTCGTCCTCGATGAGCGGGCTCTTGGGCGAAAAGACGCCGCCCTGGTAGGCGCGCCGCCAACCCTCTTCGAGCAGCGCCCGTCGCTCCACCTCGATGCCAAGGGCGTCGGCCGCGAGGTTCAGTCGCTCGCGCTCGAGATCTCCGATCTCACCCTCCCCCAACGCTTCGAAGAAGAGCGTGGCGTATTGCGACTCGAGGCCGCCGGGGCGAAAGGTCCCCGTGGCCTCGAGGAGCGCAAAGAGAGGCCCAATGTCCTCGAAGGCGCTGACGTCCCACGGCTGCGTGAAGACGTCCTCCGGCTCGAAGTCCGGCAGGGAGAGCCGCGTGGCCTGGCGCTCCCGAGGCGCCGCTGGGGGCGCCGCGGGCGGTTTGCTCGACTTCACCGCCGGCCTCGCTGCGGCATGGTTCGGCTCAGCCGGCACACGCCCGGGAAGGAGGATGCGCAGCGCGGAAGCATGCGCGGCGACGTTAGACGAGCGGTCCTGGCCCCGCAAGGAAGGCACGCCACGCCCGCCACCCCGGCGCCGCGTCGCGCGGCAGTGGGATCAACGATGCATCAAGGGGCGCAGAGCCCGAGTGTCCGAACAGTAGTCGGGGCGAGAGGATTTGAACCTCCGACTCCTCGGTCCCGAACCGAGTGCGCTACCAGGCTGCGCCACGCCCCGAAAAGCGCGCCCTTTATGACGGCCCCGCGCCTTGTCGTCAATGCAAATCCAGGAAGCGCAGCTGGGCGCGGCAATTCACGCGGGCGCGGGGGCGCGGTTCGGGACCCGGCGGAAGGGGCTTCCGTGACAGCCGTTTTATCAATACTGTAACCCCCATGCCGAGCCGACTGCCCGCCATCCGCATCCTCATCTGTGACGACGACAAGGCCATCTGTGACTACATGCAGACGCTCCTCGAGCGTGACGGCTACGAGGTGAAAGCAGTCAGCGACCCGAGCCTCGTCGAAGAGGAGGTCCGCGTTGGCGGCTATCACCTCATCATCCTCGACCTCATGATGCCCAAGCTCGATGGCATCGAGGTTCTGCGCCGGATTCGCAAGCTCGACACGGACATCGCCGTCGTGATCTTCACGGGCTTCCCGAACCTCGAGAGCGCCGTCGCGTCGATGAAGCTGGACGCCGTCGACTACATCAAGAAGCCGTTCAACGTCGACGAGTTCCGCGCGGTGATCGACCGCGTGATGCGCAAGAAGGGGCTCGCGCGGAGCCCCGAAGAGCAGCTCTATCGGGTCATCGGCGACACGATCCGAAACCTGCGCAAAGAAAAGGACCTCACGCTCAAGCAGATGTCCCGCCGCACGGGCCTCAGCGTGTCGCTCCTGTCGCAGATCGAGCGCGCGGAATCGTCGGCGTCCATCGATTCGCTCTTCAAGATCGCCATGGCGCTCGATACGCGCATCCAGGATCTCTTCGGCGATTTCTAGTCGCCGGGCGAAGTAGCCCAGACGGGTCGCGCGAAGAGCTTGCACCCGCGGGGTAGCTATTATACTTCGCGGCCCTCCTTTGCCGGAGTAGCTCAGTTGGTTAGAGCGGGCGTTTCATACGCGCTAGGTCAGGGGTTCGACTCCCTTCTCCGGCACTATTGAGGTTGGCGCAGGCGCCACCTCCATAGGTCGGTCGTCGTTATTCCTGCACTCCGTCCAGCAAGGCTGGACTCCGTGCAGAAAAGGGCGACTCCCTTCTCCGGCACTATTGAGGTTGGCGCAGGCGCCACCTCCATAGGTCGGTCGTCGTTATTCCTGTACTCCGTCCAGCAAGGCTGGACTCCGTACAGGAAAGTGCGACTCCCTTCTCCGGCACTATTGTCCTTAGGCGGAGCCAAAGGACCAGGCACCTGGCGGAGCACACACGTCGGGCAGCTTGGTATTCGCCTATGCTCGACGGCCATGACGACGTACCTAGTCGAACGTCTTCGCGTGGGTCATGAGGCAAAGGCCAAGGCGCTCTTCGCGGTCATGGCGGAAGCCTTCGAGGAAGAGCGTGCCGCCGTCCATGACGCGTACATCGCGCGCCTTCTTGGCCGCGACGACATGTGGATCGTCGCCGCGACGACGGCGGACGGGATCGTGGTCGGCGGACTGACGGCGCATGTGCTTCCGATGACGCGGTCCGAGTCGACTGAGCTTTTCATCTACGATCTCGCCGTCGAGCCCTCGCACCAGCGCAAGGGAATCGGCCGAGCGCTGGTGAAGTGGCTTCGAGACGCGGGACGCGCGGCAGGGCACGGCGATGTTTTCGTTCCCGCCGATGACGAAGACACCCATGCCCTCGAGTTTTACCGATCCGTGGGCGGCGCCGGCGCGCCTGTGACGATCTTCACGTTCGAGGCCTGAGACCGTCGCGGTGGAGAACGAAGCATCGCGGCGGTCGCGGCAGAGGATGCTGACGCAGTGGCTAAACGCGCCCGGCGTGGGTGTCGGAGCAGCTTGGGGCGGCGCGCGGAGCTTCGCGGAGCAAGTGCGGCGCGCGCGTCGTTGGGGCTACCGGCGGCGGCGCCAGGCGGCGAAGGCGAGGACGGCGAGGGCTGTCCAGATGGCGGTTTGTGCGGGCTGCTTCGGGGCAATGCGACCGCCACCGCAGCCATACACGACGGGCTCTACGTTGGAGCCGAGGGCGCCGTTCGGGTCGGTGCCCTCTTGCAACTCGACCTCGTCGGTCTTGCCGTCTCGGTCGGTGTCGTGTTTTTCCCCGACCATCGCGTCGAGGGCCTTGGTCAGCGAGTCCGGGTTGCCGCCGACCAAGCCACGCTGCCGCAGATACAGCGAGAACGACTTCACGGCCGTGCCCGTGCCGCCCGCGTTGGTCGAGTGGCACACGGTGCACGCCGGCTCGCTCGGGGACTTGAAGCGCGCCTTCATGGCCGGCGGATAGTCGTCGGTGGCGGAGGCGGAGGCGCCCGCAAGAGCGCAGGCCACGAAGCTCGCGGCGGCAACGGGAGAGGTGAAGCGCTTCATCACAACCACCCGTGGAGCTGGAAGAGCACGGCCGTTTGGCTGCCGTTGCCGCCTCGCTGAATCAAGTCGAGGCGAGCGTCCATGTGCGCGAAGAGAAAGACCCAGCCGCCGAGCCAGCCGCCGTAGAGCGTGGATTCGGCGCGGCTGTCGGTCAAGAGCTCGGCGGCGCCGACGAAGTGGATGCCGCGCCATGGCTCGACGTCCGCTTGCACCATACCGACCGCGTCGACGGAGGCGTTGTCGCCCTTCGGCGAGCGGACGATGGCGTTGGCTTCGGCGAGGAGGACCAGCGGCTTGACGGGCACGACGCGGGCAAAGACGCCGTGCGCTTGCCGGAAGATCGCCTTGCGCGTGGCCACATCGGCGCTGGCGTGCGTGATGTTGCTCGACACCCCGAGGGCAAGCTCAGGGAGAAATGCGTACTCGGCGAAGGCTGAATAGCCGCGCTCGCGGTACGCGTCAGGCCGTAGCTGGAAGTTGCCCGCGACGCCCATGACCTCACCGCGCAGCTTTTCGCCCGTATAAGACGCCGCGACGCCGTGTTGCTGGTGCTGGTTCGTGTCGGTACGCGTCTCCTGCCGCACCCACGCGTTGTGCTCCACGCCGCGAATCCCGAAGGGCAGGTTGAGTCGTCCGGCGCGAATCAGAACCGCGTCGTCGGCCACCGCCACGCCGGCCCAGTGCTCGCGCGACACCAGGTTCGGCCCCGTCAGACTGCCCGTGACCCACGCCTCTTGCGAGAGCGCGCGGCCGTCCTTCGACGCGCCGCCAACCTGCGCCGACGCGCGGAAGATGCCCGCGTGCATGTGCGCGCCGACGTCGCCACGCATGAGGAGGATGCGGCTGTCGGTCGCGGGGCCGGACTTGGTGAAGAGGAAGCCAGAACGAACCCAGGCCTGCGCATCAAGCTCTTCGGGCATCTCGACGGCACCGAAGAGGAAGTTCATCGCCTTGCCCGGGTCGTCGCCTTGCGGGAGACCTAGGGGGCTGCTGAGGGCCGTCGCCGCGATGGTGCGCCCGTAGGCCGTCAAGAGGCCTCCGCCGGACGGATCGGTGTGGCAGCCGGCGCACGAGGTGTACTCGTGCCGAATCATCCACGGGTACGCCTCGGCGCGGCCCGAGAGCGCGAAACCAACCAGGGCGACTGCGAGCGCAAGGAACCAACGCGCTTGCCTACATTGCATGACGGGGCCTTCTACCACGTCCTTCTGTGGAGTTTCCGTCGTTTTGCGCGTCAGCCAAACTTGCCGGAGGCCTGGATGAGACGCAATGGAGAGCGGTGAATAGCCCGAACCGCGCTTACGTCTCTCTCCATTCGGAGGCCTCCATGCGTCGTGCCCTGGTCCTGGCTGTTGCAGTTGCCGCGTTTGCCGTGGGGGGCCACGTCGATGCCAAAGCGAAGGCAGGGCCGTCCTCGGTGACGGTGGGCATCAACGTCAAGCTGGCGCCGAACATCAAGGCGAAGTCGAGCGCGCTGGCTGTCTCCGACGACGGAACGAACCTCACGTTCCAGATCCCCCTTGAGTCCCTCAAAGAGGAGAACGGGCCGCCAGGCCGAGGCGGCGCCATGCGGAAGTTCCTCCAGGTCGAGCAGTTTCCGACGAGCGAGCTGGTCGTGCCGCGCGGTGAGTTGAAATGGCAAGGGGGCGCGGCCACGGTCCAAGGCACGCTCAAGCTTCATGGCAAGAGCAAGCCGATCGCCATCAGCTACGAGGCGTCGCGCTCGGGTCACGAGGTCAAGGTTCGAACCAAGAGCGCCTTCAAGCTCACCGACTTCGGCTTCGAGCCCCCGGCCCTTGGGCCCGCCAAGGTGAGCGACGACGTCGAGTTGGCCGTCGACGCGACGCTCAACGACGAGTAGCGCTCGCCGCGAGCGCCGCTGCGAGCCCCGGCGCCGCGGCACGAGCGGCCGCTTCGCGGATTCGGTCCTCCAGGTCGGTGGCCCCCGCGCTTGCAATCAACAGCGCCGCAGCCTCACGCACCGTGGGCTCCGCGTGCGGATCTTCCACCGCCGCCACGAGCCGCTCCTCCGAGAGCGACAGCGCTCGATAGCCGCCCCGCTCACGAAGCGCGCGGAGCTCGCGCATCCACGTCTCACGGTCGCGCGTCCCGCGCCCTAGCGTTGCCTCGAGGTTCACGTCTCGCGTACTCAAGCGCGCGTGAGAGAAGCCTGCGAGCACGGCGGTGGCGAGCGCATCGCCTTGCGCGTCAACGTTCGGATCGACGCCGGCCACGCGCAGCGTCAGTGCGTCGCCCGAGGCGAGTCGGAGCTCTACGCCCCGCTCACAAGGGACCGCGTTCTCCACCAACCGAAAGGGAACGAAGCGCCAGAGACCCGCGCGCCCGCCGCCCCACAGCGCAAGGCCGTCGGCGCCCAAGACGACGCGCATCGGCGCCTCGCGCCGGAACACGAACAGCGCCGCGAGGGCGACGAGCGGGACGTAGCCGACCGGGAGCACCGCTCGGAGCTTCAGGGTCATGAGCGTCAACAAGAGGGCGAGCACGGGAAGAGCCGCCGCGGCGCGGAGCGCCACCACGAGCCAGCGCCGCGAAGCGAGGACCGGTGCCGCGTCCACCGAATAGGAGGGGAGCGAGCCCGAGCGGTCTAATGCGGCGGTGAGGCCCCGCGCCGCTGCCTCGTCCTCGAGCACGATTTCGAACGTCGACAGCGGCGCCGGGCCCGCTGCCACGATGACGTTGCGACGCGGTGCGAGCGACAGCGAGACGTTCGCGACGGTTTCGCGCGAGAGCACTCTCCTGCGGTCAAACCAGAGTCCTTGCTCGTCGACACGGACGGTTGTCTTCCCCTTGGGACCCTCGCCCCAGAGCACGCGCGGTACGAGTGTGGCCGTGAGGAAGAGCAGCGTCGCCTCGGCGACCGCAAGAACACCGATGTACGAGAGTTGCGGTTGGCGCACGCCGGCGGCGAAGCACACAAAGCCGAGCAACGGGCCGACCATCGCGGCCGCAGCGATGCGGACGGCGCGGCCCGGCGCCCGCACCGTCGCGCCGGTCACGATGAACGCCTCGGCATCCGCTCCGCCAGCCGGGGTCGAATCTAGCGTGCCGGCGCGCTCGTTCATGAGGCCCCTTCGAGGGTGACGATGACGGACTTCGAGGTCGGCGTGCGACTCCCCTCAGCGTAGCTCGCCAAGGGCACCAAGGCATTGGCCTCGGGGTAATACGTGGCGACGCACCGCCGAGGGATCCGGTACGCGACGACGCGGAATTGCCGGGCCCGCCGCGTCTCTCCGCGGAAGTGGCTCACGATGTCAACGAGCTGGCCGCTCGACAGATTGGCCTCCGCCATGTCGCTCTCGTTCATCAACACGACCCGCCGTCCGCCGGCGAGGCCTCGGTACCGGTCGTCGTTCGAGTAGACCGTCGTGTTGAACTGATCGTGACTGCGAATGGTCATCATCACGAACTCGTTGGCGCCGAGCTTCTCGGGCGCGGCCGCGTTCGCCGTGAACATCGCCTTCCCGGAGACCGTGCGAAACTCGCGGGAGCGGACGGGATGAGGAAGCGTAAAGGGCCCGCGGCGGACCCGTGCCGCAAAGTCGTGGAAGCCTGGGACCACGGCCGCGATGGCGCGGCGCGTCTCGTCGTAGTCCGCAGACAACGCTTCCCAAGGCACCCGACTCGTCGCGCCAAGCGTGGCTCGCGCGAGCCGCGCCACGATCACAGGTTCGCTCAGGAGCTCGGTTGACGCGGGCTCCAGGTGGCCGCGCGAGGCATGCACGATGCCCATCGAGTCTTCCGTCGTCACGAATTGATTCCCGACGCCGTGGTCGTCGCGCTCGCTGCGCGTGAGGCACGGAAGGATGAGGGCTCGGCGGCCGTGGACCAAATGCGCCCTTGAGGGCTTCGTCGACACGTGGACCGTCAGCTCCGTGCGCGCGAGGGCCTCCGCCGTGCGATCGGTGTCGGGCGCCGCTTGGAGAAAGTTGCCTCCCAAGGCGAAGAAGACCTTTCCATCGCCCGCTAGCATGGCCTCGATGGCGGCGATCGTGTCGTGGCCGTGGCCGCGCGGCGAGCGAATGCCGAAGCGCGCGTCCAGCGCTGCCAAGAACGACTCGGGCATCTGCTCCCAAACCCCCATGGTGCGGTCGCCTTGGACGTTGCTGTGCCCGCGCACCGGGCACACGCCCGCACCGGGCCGCCCGACGTTGCCCTTCAGGAGGAGGAAGTTGACGACGTCGCGAATGGTGGCGACCGAGTCGCGGTGTTGCGTGAGCCCCATGGCCCAGCAGGCGATGGTTCGCTCGGAGCGCATCGCCACGCTCGCGGCACGAGCGATGTCTTCACGAGACACGCCGCTCTCGGCGACGACGCGCTCCCAAGAGAATGCGTCGAGCGTGGCCACGAGGTCCGCGAGGCCGACGGTGTGCTGGTCGATGAACGCGTGATCAAAAACGGTGCCGGGTCGCGCGCGTTCCGCGTCGAGCATCTCCTTCATGATGCCCTTGAGGAGCGCCGCGTCGCCGCCGATGCGCACCGTCAGGTACAGGCGCGCAAGCTCTGTCCCGCGCCCGAGTACCGAGACGTCTTGCGGGTGAGCGAAGCGGACGAGGCCCGCTTCGACGAGGGGATTGATGGCGACGATGGTCGCGCCGCGGCGGGCCGCCTTCTCGAGGGCCACCAGCATCCGAGGGTGATTCGAGCCGGGGTTCTGACCGAACACGAAGATCGCGTCGGCGACCTCGAAGTCCTCGAGCTGCACCGAGCCCTTGCCCCAGCCGAGCGTCTCCGTAAGCGCGAGGCCGCTCGACTCGTGGCACATGTTCGAGCAATCGGGCAGGTTGTTCGTGCCGAACTCGCGAACGAAGAGCTGATACAGGAAGGCCGCCTCGTTGCTCGTGCGCCCCGACGTGTAAAAAATGGCCTGGTCCGGCGACGCGAGGGCGCGGAGCTGATCGGCGATGAGCGCGAACGCTTCGTCCCAAGGGATGGGCCTGTAGTGCGTCGCGCCTTCATCGAGCACCAGCGGGTGCGTAAGACGGCCGAGCGCGTTGAGCTCGACGTCGGTGAGTCGAGCCAGCTCCAAGAGGCTCTTGGTCGCGAAGAGCGACGGTGACGCTCGCTTCGGCGTTGCCTCGTCGGCCACGTGTTTGGCCCCGTTCTCACAGAACTCGGCGAAGCTGCGCTCGCCGGTGGGTTCGGGCCACGCGCATCCGGGGCAATCAAAGCCCTCCTGTTGGTTGAGGCGCAGGAGTGTCTTCGCGCCGCGCGTCGCGCCCATCCGGAGCGCGTGACCCGTCGCGGAAACGACGGCGCGGGCGCCCGCCGCCCCGAGCGGGGGTGCGGTGACCGCGGGGGCCGTTGCCTCGAGCGGTGAACGGTGTGCAGGCTCCGGCGGAGGCGTGGGCTTGGTCATGCGTCCGCTCCGAGGCCGCGGATCCGCTCGGCGCCGCAATAAACGTTGAAGCGTCCGTCGCGAACGAAGGCCGCGAGCGTGATGCCCAGCTCGTCGGCGAGATCGATGGCCAGGCTGGATGGGGCGCCAACGGCGAGCACTATGGGAATGCGTGCGACGCCAGCTTTCTGGACGATCTCGTAGCTCGCGCGGCTCGTGACCAACAGGATCGCACCCGTGAGCGGCAAGGCATCTCGTAGACGTCGCTCGCCGATAAGCTTGTCGACGGCGTTGTGTCGGCCCACGTCTTCACGAACGAGCACGAGGGTGCCGCTCTCGTCGAAGAGCGCGGCCGCGGGCATGCCGCCGGTGGCGTCGAAGAGTCCCTGCGCCTGCCGGAGCTTCGAGGGCAACGTCACGATGGTATCGGCCTCAATGCGTATGGCGTCGTCCAGCTCCACGGGGCCGTCGTCGCCGCGGCGCAGCGCCACGGCGGAAGCTCGCCCACAGACGCCGCAGGCCGAGCTCGTCGTGAAGTAGCGCAGCAGTTTCGCGAGCCTGGGGCGTCGCTGCTCGCTGAGCGTGATCAGAACAACGCTGTCGTCGCGGCCCGTGCGCTCGAGGCTCAAGACGTCCGCGCGAGCCCCCACGACGCCCTCCGAAACCAAGAAGCCGACGGCCAACTCGTCGTCGTGGCCCGGCGTCCGCATCGTAAGGCTCACGGGCACGTCGTCGACGCGAATCTCCAGCGGACCTTCGACGGCCACAGCGTCCTCTCGCCGTATCGCACCGTGCGGGTGGCCCGAATAGGCGACGATGGGTCGCGTCGTAACGCCGCTTCGCATGGACGCTCAGCGTCACTCAAGGCCGCGAACGTGACAAGACGTCTTCCGGGGTGTCCCAGTCTGATAGGGCGTCCTCGTCGCCTTCCGTGACGTCGAGGTACGCGGCGCCGAGATCCACCAGGGCGCGCCAGACGGCGCCTGATTCGCCGCGCGCCGCACCTTCGGCGCGAGCCGTGATCGGTGCTAGGCAACGCGCTGCGTCGTAGCGGGCCAAGAGCGGCTCGACGCGGCCATCGGCGCGGCGCACCGCAACCGCCTGGGCCTCGGGAGCGCTCTCGAGCAAGCGCACAAGCAGCGCCGCCGGCAGGTAGGGCATGTCGCAGGGGCAGGTGAGAGCCACTGCGCCGTCGGTCGCGGCGAGCCGCAAGAGCGACTCGACGCCCGCCAACGGGCCGATGCCGACGAATCGGTCGGCGAGCACCGTGACGCCGAGGCTTTCGTATTCGGGGCGCGCGCCGAGCAACACCACGTCCGCTCCGAGGTCGCGGCACATCGCGAGTGTTCGCTCGACGAGCGATCCGCCAGACGGGGCAGGCAAGAGCCCTTTGGGCTGCCCCATGCGCGAGGAAGCGCCGCCAACGAAGACCCCCGCGACGAGACGCTTCACGGTGGCGACGTGTTCCATGTGGCCCCGGCGGCGGCAACAGGTCCGTCACCACGCCCTCGCGCCGCGCGAGCGCGACCCGAGAGGCACGTCTCTCGAGTCGCGAACGCGCGTTACTCGGCCGCCGCCGCTTGCAGCGGCGTCACCGCCTTCGATTGCGCGGCGTCCTCGTAGCGTCGCCGCCATGAGCCTCGCCGGTAGCGCCACATCAGCACCGTGGAGGCGAGGAGCGTCTCGAGAACGAAGCCGAACCAACCTCCCATGGCGCCGTAACCCAACTGGCGACCGAAGAGCCAGGCGCTGCCGGGGATGCAGGTCCAAACGATCGTGACGCCGACGGCCGCGACGAAGCGCACGTCCTTCGCGCCGCGTAGCGCCGAGCGAAGGACGATGTTCGCGGCGTCGAACACCTGGAAGACGGCGGCCACGAGGAGGAGCCGACGCGTGACCTCGAGAACGCCGCTCGCGTTGGTGAAGACGCCTGCGAGCTCTGCACCGAAGGCCGCGAAGATCACGCCGCAAGTCGCCATGAAGGCCATGGCGAGCGCGAGCGCGGCTTTGGTCACCCGGTCCGCCTCGCCAAGGTTTCTCGCACCGAGCGCCCTCGCCACGAGGACGGAGGCCGCTTCCCCACGGCGATGCCTGGAAGAAACGACGCGCGGATGATCGCCATCGCGATCTGGTGCGCGGCGATCTCGCGACTGCCGAGGCTTCCCAGGATGAGAGTGAAGGTTGCAAAGGCGAGCAGCTCGGCGCCGAAGTGGAGCCCCGTTGGAACGCCGACCTCACAGACCTCGCGTGTGGCGCGCGCGAGGTCGAGCCCCGCTGTGGCGCCGCCGCGCTCTTCCCGAAGGAACAACGCGCCGAGCCACACGAGCTCAAGCGCCTCCGTCACGGCGGTGGCGTAGCCGCTGCCGGCCACTCCGAGCGCCGGCAGCCCCCACTTTCCGTAGATCAGCGCGTAACCGAAGACGGCGTTCCAGAGGTTGCCCGTGAGGCCGACGATGAGCGGTGTTCGCGCATCGCCGATGGCCTGTCGGTGTTGGATGAACGCGTTGACGGCGCAGGTTGCTGGCGCGCCCCAGGTGATGGCTCCGAGGAATTGAGCCGCCGGCTCGCGTATCGCTTCGTCAGCCCCGAGCCACGCGAGCACGGGGCCGGGGTTTCGGCCGAAGATGAACGCCGAGGAGCCCAAGACCAGCCCGATGAGCACGCCCGCTTCGGCGTAGCGTCGTGCGTCCTTGGGGCGACCCTCACCGATGGCGTGAGCGGCTCGCACCTTGATGCCGCGCAGGATGCCAAAGACGACGGCGTAGAAGAGGTAGAGCACGGTCATTCCCAGACCGACGCCGCCGAGCGCCGCGGGGCCAAGCCCCGCCACGAGCTTGGTGTCGACAAGTCCGAGAGCAACCTCACCTGCCATCGCGCCGGCGATCGGCAGTGCGAGCGTCAGAAGCTCGCGCCGTGTTTGCGCGTAGGCGCGCACACCCGTGTCACTAGGTCGCCCGGCGAGGCCTATGCGCGCGCGCGCTCCATGGGCCGCGTGGGCGACCCACCGTTTCAATCGGTGTCCCTTTTGTTTGATGAGCTCGATGGTGTCCATTTGTTGGTTCTCCTGAAGCTCGCGAAGGCGAGCGACGTCGGGAAAGAAGTGGGGGCGGCGCTAGGCGCCGCCGTCGTGGGCGCCGCCGCTGCACGGCCCCAGGCGATCAGCCACGCAAACCGCGGCTCGAGGCTCGAGCCCCGAGCTCACCGCGCGTTCGCGCCGCGTTGCCGGGCGCGTTGTTCTCGCCAGAGGCGCGTCAGCCGATGCGGCACGCCGGCGTATTGCCCGGCAGCCGTACGAACATTCGATCGCACGGCTGGCAACGGTCGACCGGCTTGCAGCTCGTCGTCGAGCTGGCCGTGGTCGTCGCTGCGCACGTGAAATCGAGGGAGGCGCTCATAACCTCCTCGTCTTAGCGTTTGCCGAGCAGCTCGTCAACGAGAGGAGAGCCCTTCGTGGGCCAGCCCAGCCTAGGGACGCGCTCCGCGGCCGGCTGGACCGGCGTCGCCACGGGGCGCCTGGGAGGTTGCCGTTTCCGTGACAGTGATCGCCCGCGTCACCACGCTCGAGGGCGCTGTGAGCGCCTTGCCGTCGTCGCCAAGGATCTCCGCGCGTAGCGTGTAGGCGCCGGGGCGTAGGTTTTTCGCAGCGTGCGGCGTCTCGGGGCCCGCGGTTGCCCGCAGCGGCGCCTCGATGCCCGGCCCCTCGAGGCGGTAGGTCACGCGATGCTTCTTTTCGCCGCTCGCGATGACCAGCGCGTCGACGGGCACGTCGCTGGCGTCCTCCGAGGAATACGTGTCCGCCGGTTGAAGGAGCACGAGGTAGGGCTTCTTGAAGTCCACGCTCGCCGGGGTCTTCTTCCCGACGTGAAATTCGACGATAGCGTGAGCGTCGCGGCCCTTCAGAGACTCGCCGGATGTCCGCGCGAGGCAGGCCACCAAGACGTGGTGCCCTTCGCCGAGGGGCGTCCTCGCGAGGTCGCCGAGGCGGATGGGCTCGCGCAGGTCGGCGTGCGTCTTGGCGGGGCGACCGTCGAGCACCAGGCGAATCGTTGCGCCGGCCGGCGCGTTGCGGACGTCGAACTTGACGGTGGCGTCGGAGGCCGTCGCGCTGGGAAGCACCTGCCCGCTCTTTGGAGCCGTGAACTTCAACGCTGCCACCGGCGCCGGATCGGCGATGGGACTCCCCGCGAGGAGGAGGACCGGCAACTCGGGCGCCGATTCGGCCTCCGACGCCGCCGCGTCCGGGATCGCCACGTCGATCGCGGCTAGGCGCGGCAGCGGCGGCGGCGACGGCGGCGACGAGGGCATCTGGTCAACGCCGGCACAGCCCGCGAGAACGAGCGCCACGAGCGAGAGCCGTCGCGAGGTGGCGGCATGGCGGGCGACCATGGGCGCGAGCCTACCCGAAGCCTTCCGCATCATGAACCGGTCATTGCCATCTTCTCGCGGCGGCGTCCCAGCGATCGCCGGAACATGTCGCCGCAGGTGCATCAAAGGCTGGTGGCCATCAGGAGTCCGTTGCATGCTGACTGCGCCATGCCCCATCGCGAGCGGTATCTCTTCGTCTGCACCAATCGTCGCGAAGAAGGAAACCCAAAGGGCTCCTGTGCACAAAAGGGCGCCGAGCAAGTGGTCAAGAAGCTCAAGGAGGAGCTCTTGCGCCTAGGAGTCCACAAGTCCGTTCGCGCATGCTCGTCGAGCTGCCTCGATCTCTGCGAGGAAGGCGTGAGCATCGCGTGCGAGCCCGCGCACGTCACCTACGGCAGGGTAACCCTCGATGACGTGACCGAGCTGGCCCAAGCCCTCGCCGACGGCCGCGTGGTCGAGCGGCTCGTGGTCCATGACGGCCGCGTGGATCGTGCGGGAACGCCGTGAGGCTCGGGCTCCTCTACAAGGAGACGTTCCGCGGCTCGTATCATCTCATCGACAATCCGCTGCTGGAGCGGTCCTGCGATCTGCACCTGGTGGTTTGCTTCCGCACGCTGCGCGACGCCGGCGAGGGCCTCGCCGAAGTGAGCGGCACCGTCTTGCTGGAAGGCCTCGCCGACAGCTCCGCCGTGCAAGGCACGCTGCGCGTTCGCCTCCGCCGGGAGAAGCGCATCCCCTACGACCTGTCGTTTGTCGGCAACGACGCCCGGGCGTACCGCCTTCGCGGACAACGCGAACCACACCCGCTGCGCCCGCTCGAGGTCGTGACGGATCTCAGGTTCTCCCTCTACGACAGCGACGACCGCGAGATTGGGCGCGGCCTCTCCCGATGCGATCTGAGGGCCGACGTGAAGCGCACGCTCGCTTCCGTGCGCCTCCGCCTCGGCGCATAGCGCCAGCGCGCGAACCGGCGTTGCGCGCTAGCGCACGAGCTTGGACACGGCCCGGAACTCGTCGGTCCCGGCGCGCTCGAGCCAATCGAACACGATGGTCTCGGTGGGCATGAGGGCGGCTCCGGCTCGGCTCGCCAAGGCGAGACCCGCGGCGCGGTTGTCTTCCGTCCGGGAGGCCACCGCGTCCATGGCCACCACGACGCGGAGCCGCCTCCGCAAGAGCTCGCGCACGGTTTGGTACACGCAGACGTGCGCCTCCATGCCGGCGACCACGACGTAGAGCGGCGCGGCTTTCACGAGCGCCGCACCGACTGCGGGCTCACCGAGCGCGTCGAAGGTCGTCTTCGCGATGGGCGTGATGGCCCGCGCCGTGAGGTGCTCGGCGACGGACGCCACGGTGGGGCCCAGCCCCTTTGGGTACTGCTCCGTCGCCACAACGGCGGCTCCGAGAATCCGCGACGTCTCGAGCAGGATGCCAACGTTTCGCGTGGTCCGTCCGAGGGCGTCCGGCGCCATGGCGGCGGCAAGCCGCTCTTGAACATCGACGACGAGGAGGAGCGAACGGCGCGGGTCCAGGCGTTCCAGCATCCCCCCTTCTAGCAAGTTGCGAGGCCTGCACCGGCCGCACGCGACCGCGCCTTGACCGAATGGCATTCGTTGTGACATGTTGACGTGTGCCTGACAACATGTCGTCAAACCCTGTCAATGTGGCGCCGGCGGACCCGGACATCTCGGTTCTCGTCGTCGACGACGAGCGGTCGAACGTCGAGTCCCTCGAGCGCATCTTCGCGCGTGAGGGAATGCGCGTGCTCGTCGCGACCGACGCGAAACACGCGCTCGAGGTGCTTCGCACGCATCGGGTCCACGTCGTCTTGACGGACCTCATGATGCCCGGCACCACGGGGCTCGAGCTCCTCCGCGCCGTCAAGCAGGTCGCGCCCGACGTGGAGGTGGTCCTGATGACGGCTTACGGCACCGTCGAGTCGGCCGTCAGCGCCATGCGGGAAGGCGCCTACGACTTCGTGGAGAAGCCGCTGAAGCGCCTCACCATCGTCAAGAGCGTGCGCAAGGCTGCCGAGCGCGGGCGACTGCTCGCCGAGAACCGCTCGCTCAAGAACGAAATTCAGCTGCTCACGAAACGAGAAGCCATCGGTAGCTCCCCCGCCTGGCGACGGGTCATCGAGATCGCCACGCAGGCGGCGCCGAGCAACGCGACGGTGCTGGTGCTCGGCGAGAGCGGGACCGGCAAGGAGCTCTTGGCGCGCAGCATCCATGAGCGCAGCGGGCGCCGCAGCGGTCCCTTCGTGGCCGTCAACTGCGCGGCGATCCCCGAGACGATCCTTGAGAGCGAGCTCTTCGGTCACGAGCGGGGCGCGTTCACTGGCGCCATCGCCAAGAAGGACGGACGTTTCGCCAAAGCCAGCACTGGCACGCTCTTCTTGGACGAGATCGGCGAGCTGTCGCCGCAGGTGCAGGTGAAGCTGCTCCGCGTGTTGCAGGAAGGCGAATACGAGCCGCTCGGCGGAAGCACTGTCCGCGCCGACGCGCGCATCGTCGCGGCCACGAACCGCGATCTGTCGGCGGAAGTCCAGGCGGGCCGCTTCCGCGAGGACCTCTTCTATCGACTCAACGTCATCGCCATCACCGCACCGCCGCTCCGCGCGCGTCGTGAGGACGTGCCCCTGCTCGTCGATCACTTCGTCGGCATGTATTGCGCGAAAAACGGCAAGGCTCGCCTGACCGTTGCGCGGCCCGCGCTCGACAAGCTCCTCGACTACAGCTGGCCAGGCAACGTGCGCGAGCTCGAGAACGTCATCGAGCGAGCCGTCGTCCTCTCGCGGAGCGATACGCTGACGGAGCTCGACCTGCCCGAGTCGATCGCCAAGGCCACGCCTCAAGCGGCGGAGAGCTTCTCGTTTCCCGTGGGCACGCCGCTCGATCAGATCGAGCTGCGCGTCATCCGCGAGACCTTGCGTTTTACGAAAGGGGACAAGTCGCTCGCCGCGCAGCTCCTGGGCATTTCGACGCGGACGATCTACCGAAAGCTCGACGGCGTCGCGGACGACGCGTGAGCGAGGTGTCTCCGCGGCGCGCCCGAGTGACCGTTGGCACCGTCGTCGCGGCGAGGGGCGCGGAGCCTGGCAAAGGTGTCTGGGGCCAGCCTTGTCGTACCAATCGAAAATCGCTTGATATTACAGGACTTCCAGACTGGCACATAGCTCGCTAGCTTGGCCGCGCGAGTTCCCCGCCATGGCGTCCTTCGACCAAATCCTCAAACGCAATTTCTGGCTCGTGACCCTGCCGCTCACGGCGCTGGCCGCGTTTTTTGGCTCCGTGGGAGGTGACCCAGTTGGCGGTGGCGCTGTCCACCGCGAAGCAGCTCGCGGTGGCCGCCGCTCGTCGCGCGCGGAGCCCCGCTGGCCTCGCCTACGCTCCACGCGACGAGCGCTGACGCGATCCTCTCACGCAACCCCTTCGATTCCGTGACAGGGCCGCTCAACAAGGTCGAGCTGCCCGCCGAAACTGCGCCGCAAGGCCCCGACCTCCGCGATCCGGCCAACGCGCCGCCATGCGACGGCGTGAAGCTCCTCATCATCGCAGCGTCGCCGGACCCCGAGTGGTCCTTCGCCGCGTTCCAAGCGAACGGCGAGACCAAGAGCGTGCTCCGTCGCCGCGGCGGCGAGGTGGGCAGCAAGAAGGTTGAATACGTCGGTTGGGATCGCGTTTGGTTGTCATCGGGCGGAAGCCTCTGCCAGGCGCAGATGTTCAAGGCCGGTGACGCGCCGAAGCCCGTCGCCGCCGCTGAAGCGCCGCCGCCGCCGCCGGTGAAGGGCGGGGGAGCTCCGTCGCTCGACGAGGGCATCAAGAAGGGCATCGTGAAGGTCGGCCCCACCGAGTACAACATCGACCGCGGCGTCGTAGACAAGATCCTCGAGAACCAAGCCGACCTCATGCGCCAGGCGCGCATCGTGCCCGAGCAGGAGAACGGCAAGACCGTGGGCATCCGCATGTTCGGCGTTCGTCCCGACACCCTCTTGGGCGTCATCGGCATGGAGAACGGCGATCGTCTCCAATCGATCAACGGCTTCGAGATCGCCAACCCCGAGAAGGCTCTCGAGGCCTATGCGCGCCTTCGCACGGCGGAGCGACTGACCATCGTGCTCAACCGCCGCGGGCAACAAATGAACATGGACTACAACATCAAATGAGGAGCAAACCATGAGCGAGGACGACGGTTCCATGACGCGCCAGGTGCTCCGGTCCATCGCGGTGATTGGCGGCGGTACGACGCTGGCGCTCGCGCTCCTCGGCGGCAGCGCGTGGCTTGTCGGTCGCGCGTCGACGGCGCGTGACGCCGCCTTGGCCGAGCCGGCCACGCCGGCCCCATCCCCATCAAGCACGCCGCCGAGCGGCGAGCGCAACGCCTCCACTCCCTCGCCGACTCCCCGTCAGATCTGACCTCCCCCCCATGACGCTTCTTCGCGCTCCTTCCATCGCTCTCCTCGCGCTCGGGCTCACGACGTTCGCTCCTTCCGAGGCGACGGCGCAGGCGCCGCGCCCCGTACGCCGACCGTTGTCGCCGGCCGGGGCCGCTGCCGCCGGCGCGACGCCGACCACGCCCGCGACCCCCACGGTGACGCCCGCCGCGGCCGGTCCCGCCGCCGCCGCGGCACCGCCCGCCGCCGCGACCCCGAAAGGGCCGGCGTTACGGCCGCCGGCGCGACCCCCGCCACCGCGGCCGCGGCCGGCAAAGAGGGGACCGACAAGCTCCCGCAGTTCGAGCAGGCCATGGGTGAGGTCCAGCCCAGGAGCCCAAACTACCAGGTCTCGTTCTCGCTCGAAGACGCCGACCTCACGGAGCTCGTGCGGGTCATCGGGCAGCTAACGGGCCGTCGCTTCATCTTCGGCGGCAAGGTTAAGAACATCAAAGCGAGCGTCTATTCGCCGCAAAAGGTGACCGTCGCCGAGGCGTACCAAGCGTTCCTTTCGATCCTCGAAACCAACGGGCTCACGGTCATTCCCCACGGCCGCTTCCTCAAGATCGTCGAGACCGGCGGCGTGGCGTCGCAACAGACGCCGGTCATTCGGCCCAACCAGACCGCGCCCGTCGAGGACCGCTTCATCACGCGGCTCCACCGGCTCCGCAACGTCGGCGCCGATGAGATGTCGACGGTGCTTACCAAGTTCAAGAGCAAGGAAGGCGACATCTCCGTCCACGGCCCGTCGAACCTCCTCATCATCACCGATACGGGGTCGAACATCCGTCGCATGATGTCGATCGTCGACGAGATCGACGTCGGGGGCGCCGGCGACCAGATCTGGATGCACCCGCTCCACTACGCTGCCGCGAGCGAGGTCGCCGCGCGGGTCAACGACCTCTTCGAAATCAAGGCCGGCGCGGCCGGCGCCGCCCGGCCAAGGGGCGCCTGCTCCCGGCGCGGGGGCGGCTTCGAGCGGCGGCGAATACCACGTAGCCAAGGTGGTGGCCGACGACCGCACCAACTCGGTCATCATCGTTTCGACGGAGCGCGCGTACCTCCGCATTCTCGAGCTTATCAAGCGCATCGACGTTCCCCAGTCTGCCGAGGGCGAGGTGCGCGTCCTGCCGCTCCAGCACGCCGACGCGCTCGAGCTCGCCAAGACGCTGAATGAGATCGTCCAAGGCGCCGCCCAGGCGGGCCAGCCGCCGCGGCCCGGCGGCGCCGCCGGCGGCGCCGCACCACCGGCCAATCAGGGAATCTTCGAGGGTGGGGTCAAGGTGAGCGCCGACAAGTCGACGAACTCCATCGTCGTCACGTCCTCGGGGCGCGACTTCGCCTCCCTGCGCGCCGTCATCGATCGACTCGACAAGCCGCGCCGTCAGGTCTTCATCGAGGCGGTCATCATGGACCTCTCGGTCAATCGCTCGAATCAGCTCGGCGTGAACTTCCACGGCGGCTCGGCGGAAGACGTCAAGGGTCCCAACGACACGATCCTCTACGGTGGTCTCAACCCCATCAAGAGCGCCACCCAGCTCACGCCGCTCCAAGACGCGACGCTCCTCAACGGAGCGGCGCTCGGCATCCGCGGGCCCGCGATCCCGGGCACCGACAACCTGCTCGGCACCGGCGTCAGCATCCCTGCCTTCGGCATGATCATCAACGCGCTGGCCACCAGCGGCGACGCCGACGTCCTCTCGACGCCGCATATTCTCGCGACCGACAACATCCCCGCCGAGATCAACATCGGCGAAAACATTCCCCTCAACACCAACGTCGGCTTGCCGTCGCTTGGCGCAATCCCCGGCGCCGCTGGCGCAGCGGGGGCGCTCGGCGCGCTCGGCGGAGGTTTCGGGTCGAGCTTCGGCGCTCGTCAAGACGTCGGTACGAAGATCAAGATCACGCCGCACGTGAACGAATCGAACCAGGTGCGCCTCGAGATCCAAGAGGAGATCAGCGAGGCCAAGGAGGCCTTGCCGGGCTCCGCCGGCGCTGTACCCATCGTCAAGCGTACGGCTCAAACGCAGCTCGTCGTGGGCGACCAGCAGACCGTGGTCATCGGCGGCCTCATGCGGAATCGCTTCGTGAACTCGGAGGCGAAGGTGCCGCTGCTCGGCGACATCCCTGTCCTCGGCTTCCTCTTCCGCTCATCGCGGCGCGAGATGCAGAAGACCAACCTCATCCTCGTGCTCACGCCGTCGATCATTCGCGACCAAGCGGACTTGCGGCGCATCTTCGAGCGAAAGATGCAGGAGCGACAGGAGTTCTTGGACCGCTACTTCATCTTCCGCGAAGAGTCGCAGTTCGAGCCGCCGAAGGACTACACGCGCACCAACGGCCTCGTCGAAGCGATTCGTCAGAGCTTCTTCCAGATGGATGAGAAGAAGAAGATGGACGATCTCTTGCGGCCGAAAGAGATCAAGACCCATCAGCCGATCCAGCCGCTCGACATGCCAGGCGCGCGACGCGAGCCGGCCCCCGGCGCCGCTGCCCCAACGCCCCCCGCGGCCAATCCGGCGCCGCCGGTGAACGTGGCGCCGCAGCCGCGAACGACCGTGAAAGAGGTCGAGCGATGAGCAGCGGGGGACCGGCCGAGCAGCGTTTCCTCGGCGAGGTCCTCGCTCGTCGTGGCATCGTACCGTTCGACCGCCTCGAGCCGATTCCCATCGCGTTCGCCAAGTCACATCGGATGTTGGCCCACCACGAGGACGAGCACGCGGTCCACGTGCTCTGCGGCGACCCCTTCGACACGATGGCCTTCGACGACCTGCGCGTGCTCTTCGGCAAGTCCGTCGAGGTCTCCGTCGGCGTCGGCGAACGCATCATCGACGCCATCAATCGCGTCTACGAGCGAGACGCGGGCGGCGGCGAGCTCGAGCAAGAAGAGGGCGGCAGTGACGGCGACGAAGCCGCCGACGACATCCTCGACTCCGACGACGAAGCGCCGGTGATTCGTTGGGTCAACTCGCTGTTTCTTCACGCCATGAAGGAGCGCGCCAGCGACATCCACATCGAGCCGGAAGAGAAGGAGGTCCTCGTTCGCTACCGCATCGACGGGGAGCTCTACGTGGCCCGTCGGGCGCCCCGCGCCTTCATGAACAGCATCGTCTCCCGCATCAAGATCGAGAGCTCGCTCAACATCGCTGAGAAGCGGCTGCCACAAGACGGGCGCATCACGAAGAAGATCGCTGGCAAGGGCTTCGACATCCGCGTCAGCACCATCCCGACGAGCCGCGGCTACGAGCGCATCGTCATGCGCCTCCTGAACAAGTCGAGCGTCCTCTTGGACTTGCCGGACTTGGGGTTCTCGTCGCGCGACTACTCGATCATGGACGGCCTGATCCGGCGTCCCGACGGCATCATCCTCGTCACCGGCCCGACGGGCTCGGGCAAGACGACGACGCTCTATGCGTGCATCAACCGAATCAATCAGCCGAACATCAACATCCTCACGGCGGAAGATCCCGTTGAGTACGAGATCTCCGGCATCCACCAGGTCCACGTCCAGGCGAAGATCGGCCTCACCTTCGCCAGCGCTCTTCGCGCCTTCCTCCGCCAGGACCCCGACGTGGTCATGGTCGGCGAGATCCGCGACAAGGAGACCGTCGAGATTGCGATCAACGCCTCGCTGACCGGTCACCTCGTTCTCTCGACCATTCACACCAACGATGCCCCGGGCGCCATCACGCGCATGGTCGACATGGGCGTCGAGCCCTTCCTCATTCGCTCCAGCGTCATCGGCATCCTGGCGCAGCGCTTGGTGCGTGTTCTCTGTCCGCACTGCAAGGTCGCGTACCCCGCCGAACCCTTCGAGCTCGACCAACTCGGCATCTCCACGGAGCGCGTCGCCTTTCGCGAGCGCCGCCGCGAGATCGCCAACACGAAGTATTACCCGCGCGGCGCGGCCGACGTGGACCCGCTTGTGGCGGCCTCCATGGAGCGGCCGACGTTTTATCGCCACAAGGGCTGCGATCGCTGCGGCAACACGGGCTTCTCCGGTCGTCGGGGCATCTACGAGCTCATGCTCATGGATGACGCCGTCGGGCCGCTGGTGCTCAAGAACGCGGACGCGCAGACGGTCAAGCGGGCGGCCATCGAGCAGGGGATGGACACCTTGCGAGACGACGGCGCCCGCAAGGTCCTCTTGGGCCTCACCTCGGTGGAAGAGGTCCTGGCGGCGACGCAAAGAGGACGCGGCCCTCGACGTGTCGCCGGCGTCGATGCGCGCGGTGCGACCGCCGGCGGCCGTTGGCGTCGACTCTCGCCGCGACACCCAGCGGGGCGCGGAGTGAGCCATGGCGGTCTTCGAGTACCGCGGTCTCGTCGCAGCTAGCGGCAAACAGGTGCATGGCGTCCGCGACGCGGACAACGTGAAGGTGCTTCGCGCGTCGCTTCGGCGCGAGGGCGTCATGTTGACGAACGCGCAGCAGGCGAAGGAGCGCGCCGCCGGCGGCCGCGGGTTCGGCCTCGCGTCGCTCTTCAACCGGGTCAACACGACCGACGTGGCCATGATGACGCGTCAATTGGCGACGCTCGTGCGCGCGGGAATCCCGCTCGTCGAGGCCATGAACGCGCTGACCGATCAGATCGAAAAGCACGAGCTCAAGAAGGTGCTCACGCAGGTGCGGGACCGCCTCAACGAAGGCATCTCGCTCGCCAAGGGCCTCGAGCCGCACGGCAAGATCTTCCCCCCGCTCTACGTGAACATGGTGGCCGCCGGAGAGGCCTCGGGCACGCTCGAAGCGGTCCTCGAGCGGCTCGCCGATTTCATGGAGAGCCAGGCGCGCCTCAAGGGGAAAGTCAGCGCTGCGCTCGCATACCCGGTGCTGATGCTCATCATCGGCTCCGTGCTCATCAGCGTCATGATGGTCGCCGTGGTGCCCAAGGTGACCAACATCTTTGCGAGCTTAGACCGCGCGCTCCCTTGGTACACGTCGCTGCTCATCGCTGTCTCGAACCTGCTCTCGTCCAACGAGATGTTGGGCTTCGTCTTCACGCTCTTGACGGCGCTCTCGGTGCAGAAGCACCTGGCCCAGCCGGTCCCGGAGGCGACGCGTGAGAACCCAAAGCCGAAGCGCCCCTACGGCGTCGCGTTCATCGCCCTCGTCTGCTTGCTGGCGCTCCACGTGTACCTGATGTTCTCCGTCGAGTCGGCCTGGTCCTACGCCCTCGGCATGGGCATCGGCGTGGCCTTCGGCTTCGGCATCACGCGTCTGCTCAACTACATCGCCACCCCGGCGGGGCGCGAGCGCAAGGACACGTGGCTCCTGCGTATGCCGATCTTCGGTGGCCTCTTTCGCATGCTGGCCGTGGCCCGCTTTTCACGCACCCTCGCGACGCTACTCCAGAGCGGTGTGCCGCTCCTCAAGGCGATGGATATCGTACGCAACGTCATCGGCAACGCGCGCCTTGAGCGCGTCGTCGACGAGGCCGCCAACGCCATCCGCGAGGGCCAGTCGATCGCGGCGCCTCTCAAGCGCAGCGGTGATTTTCCGCCCATCGTGACCCACATGATTGCCGTCGGTGAAAAGAGCGGCGAGCTCGAAGGAATGCTCGAGAACGTCGCGAAGGCTTATGACACGCAGGTCGAGACGCGCATCCAAGGGCTCACCAGTCTCCTCGAGCCGCTCATGATCGTCTTCATGGGGGGCGCCGTCGGTTTCATCGCGTTCGCGATCCTGATGCCCCTCATCCAGATGAACGAGTTCATTCAGTGAGCATCATGGCGAAGGGCGCTCATTCACGCGTGTTCTTTCCTTGGGAGCGCCGGCGCGGCGTCGCTGGCTGGCTCGGCCGCGTTCGCGGAAGGTTGAGCATCGCCCTCTTGCTCGCGCTCGTCCTGGTGGTGGCGGTCATCCGTCGTGAGCGCGCTGCCGCCGAGGTGCGCGCGACGCGCGCGAGTATCGGCGACGTCGCCCGCGCCGTCTCGGCCTACCGTGCCGCCAATGGTGGCCGCTGTCCCAAGGCGCTCGACGAACTCTCGCGCGGTGGACACATAAGAGACCTTCCCGTCGACGCGTGGCAGCGGCCCTTTCGGCTGCTCTGCCCCGGCCGGAAGGATCCGGCGGGCTTCGAAGTTGTGAGCGATGGGCCCGACGGTGAGCCGTTCGGTCTCGATCGCGTCGAGTGAGCCCGGGCAATTGGGTGACGGGCAGGTTGATGAACAGCAGGAAACGAACGAAAGATCGAGGCGAGGAGGAGATGACCATGAGCACGTTGAATCGGATCGCGGCAAGGGCAACGAAGCGTCGGCTTCGCGGTCGGGCGCGGGGCGTCACCCTCATCGAAATCCTGATCGTCCTCGCGATCATCGGACTCATCGCCGGCGGCGTCGCCGTGGTCGCCGTGCCGCAGTTCGAGAAGGCGCGCGTATCCCAGGCGAAGATCGACGTTGGAAACCTGCAGCGCGCCGTCGAGCTGTGGAAGTCGCAGAACCCCGGCGGAGACTGCCCCACGATGGAGAAGCTCAAGGCTGACAAGATCGTGTCGGCCAGCACCAAGCCGGCGGACCCGTGGGATACGGCCTACGAGATCGACTGCCAGCCCGACGACGTGGTCGTCACCAGCTACGGCCCCGACAAGAAGAAGGGCACGAAAGACGACCTCCGCATCCCCGAGGGTCCCAAGCAGTGAGCCAGCGCCCCGATTCGGAGCGTCGTCTGCCCAATCGCGCCAGGCGATTGCGGCGGCGCTTCGTTTCGGGGCTCACGCTCATTGAGATTTTGGTCGTTCTCGCCATCGTCGCCGTCCTGACCGTTGGCGTCATGGGCGGCTCCGGTCAGCTCGAGGGCGCGCGATTGAAGCAGGCGGCGACCCTCGTGAGCGGCGCCGTCCGCGCCGGCTATGGTCGAGCCAACGCCACGTCGAAGAGCGTCCGCCTCGTCTTCGACTTCGAGAAGGACTCGATGTGGCTCGAGGAAGCGGACCAGCGGCACCTCGTCCAGTCCAACGACAAGTCGGGCGCGGCGGGGGCAAATCCCGTCACCGACGCGGAGCGCGCGGCGGCGGCCGAATCGGAGCGCATCGTGAAAGGGCCGAAGCCGCCCCGCGCCACCTTCAAGCCCGTCACCAAGGGCGAGATCGGCGACCAGGCGGAGATGAAGTCGCTGCGGGCGCTGCCGCGCGGCATCACATTTCGCGAGGTCCAGGCGTCACACGACTTGGAGCCCAAGCAGTCGGGCCGCGCCTACCTGTACTTCTGGCCCGGCGGAATGACCGAGCGCGCCGTGGTGCAACTGGCGCCGAAGCCCGGCGATGAGACTCGCGTCTTCAACGATGATCGAACGCTGACGTTGCTCGTGTCGCCGCTCACCGGCAAAACGACGTTGAAGGCCGGCAGCGTGGCGCTCAAGGTGCCAAAGGACGACGCGGAGGCCTCGGAGCGCGAGGACCGTTCGTTATGACGACGCGCGTCTCGCGAAGGAGCGCCCGCTGCGCCCAGCGCCCCCGAACGCGCGGCTTCACCTTGCTCGAGGTGATGGTCGCGATCGCGATCTTGGGGCTGGCGCTCACGGTCATCTTGTCGGCGCAAGGCGGCCTCGCGGCGAGCAATCAGTCGGCCTCCAACATGGGGTCTGCCATCAGCTTCGGGCGCTGCAAGATGAGCGAGCTCGAAGAGCGGCTCTTGCGCCTTGGCTATCCGGAGATCGACGACCTTCAGACCGGGCTCTCGTGTTGCGGCGACGACTCGGGCAACTACAAGTGTGACACGCGCATCGAGAAGGTAGAGCTGCCGGCGCCGCCGCAGAACAGCCTCGGTGACGGCGGCATGCTGTCGCTCTCGGGCGGTGACGGCGGCTCGCCGCTCTCGGGCGCCTCCGGCGCCGGCCTCGACTTCAGCCCCGACGCCGGCCTCGCGGGCATGGGCGCCCAGATTCAACAGCAGGTGCCGGGCGGTTCGGCGGGCCTCTTCAGCATGGCCATGAGCTTCGTGTACCCGACCCTCAAGGCCATGATGGAAGCCTCGATTCGGCGTCTCACCGTGTCGGTGAAATGGAAAGAGGGGAAGAAGGAGCGCGACTTCACCATCGTCCAGTACGTGACCAATCCGCAACGCGCGGGCTTCATCTCCGGCGTCGTCGATCCCAACGCGGCGGGGAGCGCGACCCCCGCCAGCGGCGCCGGCGCAGCGCCCGCCAGCGGCGCGCGGGCGCCCGCCGGTGGAGCGACCAAGTGAGGCCCGAGGCGTCTACCGCCGAGCGCGCTCGCCGCGCGCGTCACGTCTGGCGTCGCCGGGCGCGCGGCATGACCCTCCTCGAGATCATCGTCTCGATGGCCATCCTCGCGATGATCTCGCTCTTGATCTACGGAGCCTTCGACTCGCTATCGCGCGGCAAGAAGGGCGAGTCCATGCGGGCGGAGCGAGCTCGCCAGGCGCGGGGCGCGCTCTTGCGGATGACCCGCGAGCTTTCATCAGCCTTTCTCTCGATGCACGCGCCGCAGCTCGCGGCGCAGAACACGCGCATCACGGCGTTCATCGGGCAAAGCTCGATGGATTTCGATCGCGTCGACTTTTCCTCCTTCGCTCACGTGCGGACGGAGGCCGATCGGCCCGAGTCTGATCAGAGCGAGATCGGCTATTTCGTCACGACCGACCCCGACAAGCCGGAGAAGAAGGACCTGGTGCGGCGCGAGCAGGCGCCCATCGATCTGGAGCCCAAGAGGGGCGGCTTGATCAACGTGGTTGCTGAGGACGTTGAGCGCTTCGACCTCAAATACCTCGACCCGCTCACCGGTCAGTGGGTCGAGACCTGGGACACGACCAACACGGTGCAGCAAGGTGGCCGCCTGCCGCTGGCGGTGCAGATCACGTTGGTGCTCGCCAACGCGCCGCCGGGCATCGACAAGAGCTACTCGACACGCGTCACACTGCCAATGCAGCAACCACTCTCCTTCGCGATCCCGCGCTGAGAACCATGAGTCCCTCCCGCCCCTCACACGCAGCGCTTGGCGCGGTCGCCACTCGGCCGGTCGCCGTGCGCGCGGCCGCGCGCCGAGCTCGGCGCCGTGAGGAGCGTGGCGTGGCTCTGATCATGGTCCTTGGAACCATCGCCGTCCTGACGGTCTTGCTCGCGGAGTTTCAAACGGACACGAGCACCGACGTGTCGGCGGCCATCTCCGATCGCGACTCCGTTCAAGCCGAATACATGGCGCGGAGCGCCGTTAACCTGTCGAGGCTGCTCATCGCCGCCGAGCCGACGGTGCGGCAGTCGATCATGCCCCTCTTCGCGCTCATGAAGCGGAGCCCGCCGCAAATTCCTCTCTGGGAGTATTCGGATCAGCTCCTCGGTGTCTTCAACGATTCGGAGGCAGCGAAGGGGTTTGCCGGGACCGTTGGCATCGACCTCTCGCTCGGCAAGAACCTCGGAATGAACGGGGGCCGCTTCGAGATCGTGATCGTCGACGAGGACGCCAAGATCAACATCAACCAGGCGTTCTCCAACGAGATCGCCCGAATTCGCGTCGCCAAGGCCCTCATCGGCCTCATCGGTCCCCAGCAATACTCGCCGCTCTTCGACCAGCGCGACGCGCGCGGGCAGTTCCACACGCGGCTCGAGATATGCGGAGCCCTCATCGATTGGGCTGACAACGACGAGCAAGGGTTCAACTGCGACGTCGCGCAATCAGGCGGCGCGGGGCCTGAAGACTCTTACTACAGCGTCCTTCCGGTGCCCTATCGGCGGAAGAACGCGCCCTTCGACTCGCTCCTTGAGCTCAACATGGTGAGGGGCGTCAGCCAAGACTTCTGGGCGACCTTCATCGATCCCGAGCCGACCAGGCCCAAGAAGCGCGTCATGACCGTCTGGGGGCAGGGCGCCGTGAATGTCAACACGGCGAACGCCCAGACGTTGCTCGCCATCGTGTGCGCCGGGGCGCCGCAGGCGGAGATGTGCACCGACGCCAACCAGGCGGCCATGTTCCTCGCGGGCGTCACCATGGCGCAGGGCGTGACGATGGGCGCCCCACTCTTTTCGACGCCTGCGCAGTTCGTCAACACGATGAAGGGGGAAGGGGACCTCGGGAAGATGTTGACGGGATTTGGAATGAAGCCTGTGAAGTTCCAGTCAGACGCCGACTTTCAGAAGAGCGTCACGACGGAGAGCAAGATCTTCTCGATCTACGCGCGCGGCGTCGTTAAGGGCTACAAGCGCGAGACGCAATCGAACGTCCACGCGGTCGTCGACTTTCGTCAGGCCCCCGGCCTTACGGCCGCGCCGTCGTCGACGGCGTCGGCCGCCGGCGCCTTCGGGGCCGCTACGCCACCGAAACCGTCCGGCACTGCCACATCCCCCACTAGCCCTGACGCCATCGCCGCCGCGATGACGCCCAGTACTGGTGGCCAGATCGTCTATTTTCGCGTTGATTGAGGGGACACATGTCCGTTTGGGTTGGTATCGATATTGGGAGCGAGGCCATCAAGGTGGTCGCCATCAAGACCGCGTACCGCAAGGTCGCGGTCCTCGGCATGGCGACGCTGGCCGTGGCGGAGGCGCAAGGTCCCTTCGCGACCTTCGACGAACCGACGCTCGCGGGCCCGACACCGGCGCCAGGGGTTGCCCCGGCGCTCGCGCCCGAGACGTTGCGCGTCGCGGCGCTCATGCGGGCGGCCGTCGAGTCGGTGGTGCCAAAGGCTGGCGGCTTCGACGGGTGTGCCACGTCCTTGCCCGGCGTGCAGGCCACCATTCGTGGCCTCACCTTGCCGGCCAACGTGCAGAAGCAGCTCGCCGGCGTCTTGCCGTTCGAGCTCGAATCGATGGTGCCCTTCGACCTCGACGAAGCTGTCTTCGACTACCGAGTCTTGGCAGGCCTGCGGGACGAGGCCTCGCCAACGATCCCCGTCTTGGCGGCCATCGCGCGCACCGTCGACGTCAAGGCGCGCATCGACCTTGTGAAGGCGGGCCTTGGGGTTGAGCCGGAGCGCGTGGGTGTCGGCGCTTTGCCGCTATCGAATCTGATTCCATTTTTGGCCCTTGAGAACGATCGGCCGACGGTCATCCTCGACCTTGGTCTGCGGAGCAGCGATCTGCTCGTGGTGCATGCCGCCGAGCCGCAGTTCGCGCGCACGCTGTCGGCGGGCACCGAAGGGCTGCCGGCCAGCGCACCGCGGCTCGCACGCGAGGTACGAACGACCCTCGCCGCGTACCGCTCCTCCGGCGGCGCGCCGCCGGCGCGCGTCATCCTCTGCGGAGGTGGCGCCTTCCAGCCGGGCGCCGAGTCATTCCTTGCCTCCGAGCTCGAGCTGCCGGTGAACATCCTGACGGCCCCCGCCATCGACTTCGCCGGCCTCCCGGAGGCGCAGCTCGTGGAGCTTCCGCGCTACGCGAAGGCCTTGGGTCTGGCCATGGGGCTCCAGGGGCGCGCCATCGGCCTCGACTTGCGTCGCGGACCGCTGACCTACGAGCGAGGCTATCGTTGGCTGCGCGAGAAGGTTCCTGTCTTGGCGGGGCTCGGCTCCGCGCTCCTCGTAAGCTTCCTCTTCTCCACGAGCGCGCAGCTCTACGCCGAAGGGCGCGACCGAGCCGTTCTCGAGGAGGCGCTGGGCCTCGTTGCCAAGGAGGTCCTCGGCGAAGAGACCGCGAGCGCCGAGCGTGCCCAGGAGCTCTTGGGCCAACAAACATCGTCGCCCGACGACGATCCGATGCCACGCATCGACGCCTTTGACGTCATGGTGAAGATCTCCGAGGCGATTCCGCAGTCGATGAAGCACGACATCGAGGAGCTCGACGTGCAAAAGGGCCACGTCATGATTCAAGGCATCGTCGGCTCCATTCCCGACGCCGAGTCCATCAAAGCGTCGCTGCAGTCGGAGAAGTGTTTCTCCGACATCAAGATCACACGCACGACCCAGGTGGTGGGCGGTGAGCGCCAGAAGTATGTGATGGAGCTCGACCTCAAGTGCCCCGAGGACGTGAAGGGCAAAAAGAAGGACGACAAGGCAGCGCCGCCTGCCTCGTCGGGGAGCAAGTAATGGACCTCAAGCTCTCGCTCGAAAAGCTCAGCGCCCGCGAGCAACGGCTCGTGACCATTTTGGGCGTCGTCTTGGGGGCCTTGCTCGTCGTCGGGTTGCCGCTCTTCCTGCAGGTCTTGGTCTTTTCGCGCCGCTCCGACAACACCGCCTTACGCGAGGCCATCGCAGGCATTCAGGCAGCACGGTCGAACATCAAAGAGCGTCAGAGTCGCCGCGACTCGATCATGCAACGTTACGCGAGCAAGGCGCCGGCGCTGGCCGGCTTCATCGAGCAGACGGCCCGCGCGCAGAAGCTCGACGTCACCGACTCGCAGGACCGACAGCCCGTTCCCGTTGGCAAGAAGTACTCGGAGCGCACCACCGTGGTGCACTTCAAGAAGTCCGGCATGTACAACCTCTCCAAGTTCCTGGAGACGCTGGAGAGCAAGGGCCACGCGCTGCGCGTCGCGCGCCTCAACGTGCGCAAGCGCACCGCCGAGCCCGACTCGTACGACGTCGAGGTGGGCGTCACGGCCTGGGATCGCGTCGAGCCGGAGAAGGCGCCTCCGGGCGACAAGAAGGAGGAGAAGAAGCCGTGAAAGAGAAGCTGAAACGGCTCGCTCCGAAGCTGGGCTACCCGCTCTTCTACCTCGTGTGCCTCGTTGTTTTCGCGTCCTGGGTCATGCCGTATCACCGGCTCAAGGAGCGCATCGTCGCGCAGTTCAACGCGCTCCAGAAGCCGGGCGCCGGCGCGCAAGAGCTCTCCATCGACGAGGTAACGTCGTCGTGGCTCACGGGCATCAAGGCCACGGGCATCAAGTTGCTCGTCGCGCCCGGTGACTCGACGAAGCCGCCGGCCGAGCTCCGCGTCGACGAAGCAAAGGTGCGCGTCTCGCTGCTCTCGGCGCTCGTCGGAAATCGCTCCGTGTCGTTCACCGTCTCGGCTTGGGACGGAAAGATCGAAGGGTCCTACGCGGAGCGCTCAAAGGACCGAGAGGTTGACGTCGAGATCAAGAACCTCGAACTCGGGCAAGCGGAGGCGCTCGGAGCGATGCTTTCGCTCCCGCTCGAGGGGCGCCTCTCGGGCACCGTTCGGCTTGCGATGGCGGAGGGAAAAGCGAGCAAGGGGTCGGGCGCTGTGGCCCTCGACATCGAGGGAGCTGCGGTGGGCAAAGGGAAAGACTTCGAGTTGGCGCTCGGAAAGATGGGAAAGCTCTCCCTGCCGCGGCTGAACCTCGGCAGTCTGTCGCTCCAGGCGGAGGCCAAGGAGGGCATCTTGCGCGTGAACAAGCTCGCCGCGTCGGGCAAGGACGTTGAGCTGAGTGGTGAGGGCCGCATTCAGATGCGGGAGCTCGCGACCGACAGCATCGCCGACGTCAACCTCACGCTGAAGGTTGCCGACAGCTACAAGACCAAGAACGACAAGACCAAGAGCATCTTTGGCGAACCGGGGAAGGGCGGAGGCCTCCTCGACTTCGATCCCAAGGTGAAGTCGATGAAGAAGGCCGACGGGTCCTACGCCGTGCGGCTCACGGGGCCACTGTCCAACCTCGGGACGATGCCCGGATCGCTCCTGCCTCCCTCTCCCAGCAAGTGATCATGAAGCGTCGACCGCGCCACCGGCTCGTGGGCGTCATTCACCTTCCGCCGCTGCCCGGTGCGCCGCGCAGCCGCATGACGATGGCGGCCATCTTGGAACAGACGCGCAGCGATGCGCGCGCGCTCGCCAAGGCAGGCTTCGACCTGGCGATGCTCGAGAACTTCGGCGACGCGCCGTTCTTTGCCGGCGCCGTGCCGCCCGTCACCGTCAGCGCGATGACCGCCTGCGCGCTTGCGGCGCGCGAAGCGGCGCCCCGTTTGGCCATCGGCATCAACGTCCTTCGGAACGACGTCGCCTCCGCGCTCTCCATCGCTCGCGTCGTAGGTGCCAGCGTCGTGCGGGTCAACGTTCACACCGCCGCACGCCTCACCGATCAAGGCATCGTCGAAGGCCGAGCCGCCGAAACCTTGCGTCTCCGTCGCGCTCTCGCCGCCGACGACGTGGCTCTCTGGGCTGACGTCGACGTCAAGCACGCGGCGCCGCTCGCGAGGCGCGCGCTTGCCGACGAGACCAAAGAGCTCGTGGACCGCGCCCTGGCGGACGCCGTGCTCGTCACCGGCGAGGCGACTGGCGCCCAGGTCGACCTCGCGAAGCTGCGGACGGTTCGGGAGGCTGCGCCCGACGCCCTCGTCTATGTCGCGAGCGGCGCCGTCAGCGGCGACCTCGCGGCTCTCGCGGAGTTTGCCGATGGCGTCATCGTCGGCAGCGCGCTCCGCAAAGGCGGGGTCGCAGGCGGCGCCGTCGACGAGGGCCGCGCGCGGACCTTTGCCAAGGCTTTTCGGTCCGCGTTCCCGTAGGCGCCCATGGGCGGACAGGATCGCGATACGCTGGCGCCGTGACGAATCGCTCTGACGCGCCTCCCGACGACACGGTTGTCGACGGCGACGGCGGCGCCGATGGCGCCGACGACGGGTGGATCGCTCCGACGACCGTTCGCGAGCCGTCGGTGGAGGACCCGCCGCCGGTGGTGCAGCTCGACGAGCCCACGGCGGTGGGCACGAAGACGCAGCGCTACACCGTCAAGCGGACGCTCGGAAGCGGCGGCATGGGCGAAATTCAGCTGGTTCATGACGCCATTGTCGGCCGCGACGTGGCGCTCAAGCAGCTCCGCTCCGTCGCGGTGCGCCTCAACCCGCGAGCTCGTGGACGCTTCGACCACGAGGCGCGCCTCCAAGGGCAACTCGAGCATCCCGCCATCGTGCCCGTCTACGACATCGGGGTCAGGCCCGATGGGCTGCCGTTCTTCACGATGAAGCGCGTTCGCGGCGACACGCTGACGGACATCATCGAGCGGCTCGTCAAGCGCGACCCGGCGACGGTGCAGCGGTACACGCGGCGACGACTCCTCTCCGCCTGGAGCCAGGTGTGCCTGGCGGCCCAGTACGCCCACGAGCGGGGCGTCGTTCACCGCGACATCAAGCCCGGCAACATCATGCTGGGCCAATACGGCGAAGTGTACCTGCTCGACTGGGGCATCGCGAAGGTAGGCGATGTCGCGCCGGTGCGTGATCAGTTGCCCTCCGTCGACGAGCTCCAAGTGTCGACCTTGAGCCAGCACACCATGAGTGGCTCGATCCTCGGCACCCTCCGCACGATGTCGCCGGAGCAGGCTATGGGCGTCGAGGTGGACGGTCGCTCCGACGTCTACGCGCTTGGCGCGGTCCTCTTCGAGCTCTTGACGCTGCAGGTGCTCCACGGCCGCGGGACCGAATACGAGGTGCTTTGGCGCATCGTCGAAGGAATCGACGCGCGGCCGAGCAAGCGCGCGCCCGAGGTCGAGGTGCCGCCGGAGCTCGAGGACCTTTGCGTGGCGGCGACGCGTCGCAGCCCCGGCGAGCGCATCCAGACGGCGCGAGAGCTGCACGAGCGCATCGAAGCGTACCTTGACGGTGATCGTGATCTTGAGGGCCGCAAGGCGAGCTCCAAGAAGCACGCCGAGGAAGCGCAGGCGGAGCTCGAACGAATCATCGCGGCCGACTCGGCCAACGCGATCGTCGGTGAATCGTCGGACGAGAGGACGCGTCGTGCCCATGCGCTCCGGGAGGTTGGCAAAGCGCTGGCCCTCGACCCGGAGAATCGCACCGCCCTGCGAACGCTCGTTGGCTTGCTCACCAACCCGCCCCGCCACGTGCCACCGGAGGTTCTCGCCGAGCAGGCGGCTATGTGGCGCAAGCACCTCCGGCGCGCTGGCATCGCTGGGGGCATCGTCTACGGCTACATCTCCGTCAACGCCGTCTTTACGGCGGCGCTTGGGGTTCACGACTGGAAGATCTTCTTGGCGGCCCACACGCTCTGGGGCGGGGCGCTCGTCGGCAGCATCGTGACGATCCTGCGCCCGAGCTACGTGCCGCTGTTCGTCACGTTTCTCTTTGGCGTCGGCGCCAGCCTTTGGGTCACCGGCGTCTATGGTCCTCACTTGATGGTGCCGAGCTTCTTGACGATGCACGCATCGCTCTACGCCATGGTCCGCTACGGGTGGCTACGTGCGGTCATCCTTAGCCTCGCGGCGCTCGCGTGGACCTTCAGCGTGTTCGGCGAAATGCTGGGGCTCTTCCCCGACGTCGTTCAATACGCGAACGGCGGCATCTTCATTCGCTCGCCGGTCATCGACTTCCCCGAGACCATGACGACGGCGTACCTGTACGCGGCCGTCTTGGCGATGATTCTCTTCCCGGCCGTTGTCATCGGGTACCTGCGCGGCTCCTATCACGCGGCCGATGAGCAGATGCGCCTTCAGGCGTGGCAGCTCAGGCAGTTAGTCCCCGACCAAGCGCACGAGACGATGCGCCCGACCACAACGACCGACGGCTGAGCCTTCGCGGAGCTCGCTCAGCGTCCGCGAAGCACCACGCAGGCCGTGATGCCGCCGATGCCGAGCATGAGTTTGACCCCGACGCCGGCGCCAAGGGGCGCGGCGTCGGTGACGATGTTCTCCCGGCGGAGCGCCTTCGGATGGATCTCGCCCTTTGGAATGCCTGTCGGCAAGGCGACGCGATCCTTCAGCGAGAGCGCGAGCGCTGTGAGCTCCCAGCCGCCGGCGTTTGCCATGCCGTGGCCCAGCTGGCCCTTCCGCGCGGTGATGCGCGTCGTGTCGGTCGTGAACTCGTGGACGAGGGCAAGCTCGTTCAGATCGCCCGGCGTCCCGGTGGCGTGCAAGTCGATGACGGCGACGTCGGCCGGCCCAATGCCCGCCTCCTGGTACGCGCGCCGGATGGCGACCTTGGGGCCCGATCGAGACGGCGTGATGATGTGCTCCGCGTCGGAGGAGAGGGCTACCGCATCGACGTAGCCGAAGGCCGGCTCGAGGCCCCGCTCGGCGAAATAGTCAGCGTCGCCGAGGATCCAAACGCACGAGCCTCCCGAGAGGTGCGTCCCGCGGAGCGATGTGAAGGGCGCGTTGACCTTGCCCGTGCCGGGCATGACGCGCGCGCCGTAAAAGGCCGCACACAGCGCCGGATCGGGCCGCGGATCGGTCGTGCCGACGATGGCCATCTTCGCGTCGCCGCGGAGGATGGCGTCACGGCCACACTTGAGCGCGACGCCGAAGGTGGAGCAAGCGCCGACGGGCGCCCACGCCTCGCCGTGAACGCCCAGCAGCATCGTGATTTGTGCAGCCGGCGCGTTCTGGATGTTCCAGATGAGGTTGGCGCTGACGGCGGTCCACGGCGGCGGCGGGCAGCCCAGCTCGTCGGTGAGCGCTCGTTGTGCGCGCGTGCGCTTCCGAATCGCGCTGAGGTGCGCCTTTTCACCGTCGGTGTCGTCGGCGGCGAGTTCTTCAATGGCGCGGAAGCGCTCGAGGAACGCCCGGAGTCCGTCGGAGAGGGCGGCCCAATACGCATCCCAAGCCACGATGGCGTCGAAGCGTTCAGCCGAGTCCGCGGCGAACGTCTCGGGGGCCGGCGGCGGCGGCGCTGCGTCCGGGACCTGCCCTTCGCCCTCGAAGCGGTGACGCGCGGAGCAGCGAGTCGGGTCTGCCCAGAAGTGATTCCAGTCGCGGACCGCGCGATCGAGCGAACGCACGGCGGCGTAGCTCTCGGGGAGGTCGCCGACGCCGGAGCCCACGTAGACGTGGCAGGCTTCGTCGAGCTCTTTCGCGGCGCGCTCGAGCCGCGGGTCCGTTTCGAGCGCCTGGATGGTGGCGCCGATTGCAAGTTGCACGTTTTCGCCGCACTTGGTGCGAAGCCGCGCGAAGGACGCGTCGCCGTGTCGCGCCGTGATCCACGGGGCGTAGGTCTCGAACGAGAAATCCGGATCGCCCACCAGGAAGAGGCCGTCACCGAGCGTCGTCCCGTGTGTGGGGGCGAGCCCCGTGCGCGCGGCGCTAAGGCGCGCCACCAGGGCCGCCACGTTGGCGGCTCCTGGCGCAATCACGCCGAGCCCGAAGACGCCGATGCGTCGCGGTGCTGACGGGCTGGATGCTCCACTGCTCAAGGCAAACTCCGCGACGGTGCGCCAGAAAACGAGGCCCTCCACTCATAGGCCGCTCCTCGCAGCGGTGCAAATGCTACGGACACGGGAACGATTTGCCGGGGCACGCAAGTCGCTGTCGCCCGGCTGGGCGGGCATGCCGAGCGGATTGACGCCGCCCGATTGGCCGGGGCCGGCCTATCCGCGGGCGCGGGCTACGAGGGCGGAGGCGCGGGACTCCGAGAGCTCCTTGCCGCGAAGCCGGAGGCGTTCGAGCAATTCTTCCCGGTTCGCCGGGCGGTCGGGCCCCGGGCCGACGGGGGACCGCGCCGCCGTCTGCGCCGGGGCGTGGTTCGAGCGGGTTTGAACGGGCGCGATGGGGTCCACGTCTGCGGGACGCGTGGCCGGCGCAACGGTCCCCGCGGAAGACGGTGGGAGATTGCCCGATGAAATCGGTGCCGGTGCGCGGCTCGGAGCGGCCACCTCGACGCGTGTGTCGCTCGATGGCGGCGGCGGGACCGGGGCGCTATCGCTAGCAAACGTCGACTCATCGAAGGGGTGTGGCGACGAACTCGAAGGCATGGCGCCGACGGAGCTCGGTGGCATCGGTCGACTCGACGACGGGAGCCCCGGTGCGCTCGGCCGCTCGTAGGCCGCGAGACTCTCGCCGCGGCGACCGCTTGGCTCGTGGAGCGGGGAGGCATGGCTCGGCGAGGAGGTCACCATCGGGGGCGGTGGCGACTGCACCATCGACATGGGGGCGATGGAGCCCGGCGGAATCGAACCCGGCGGAAGCGACGGTGCCGCCGGTGCCATCGAGTCCTCACCCATCGCGGCTTGGAGCGCGGCGCGGGCGCGTCCTTCGCGTATCGCGGCGGCGCGGTCGACGAGGGCCTTCGATTTGGTGTCGAGCCTCGTGAACCTGAGCACGAGACCCGGCTGGTCACCGAGCGCGTTTTCCTTGAATCCGACGACGCGCCCTTCGCCACGAAGGAGCTGACCGCCGCTCGGCATCGCGACCTCGAAGCGTAAGATGACGCCCTTGGGCCTCGGCTGGGCGCCAATGAGCGTCACGCTCGTCCGCGTGAGCGTCTCGAGCTCGTGCTCCAAGAACTCCTCGGCCGACGCGTAGGGACGCGTGACGCGGATGGCCACCGGTTGTTGACGAGTTTCGTCCGCCACGGGACCGAGATTACCTTCCTTTCGCCGCGTGGTACATGGCTCGGATGAACTCTGCACAGGGACGGGCCCCAGGGCACCGCGAGCGGCGAAAGGCCTTGATCGTGGGCGGGGGCGCGAGGGAGCACGCCATCGCCCGCGCCCTTGTGGCCGGCGGCGCCGAGGTCGTGGCCGCACCGGGAAACCCAGGCCTCGCGGCGTTGGGCCGCGTCATCGCGGCGCCCGTCGACGATACGGCCGCGGTGACGGAGCTCGCCCGTTCGCTGGATGTCGACCTCGTCGTCGTGGGGCCGGAGCTTCCGCTAACGAAGGGGCTGGCTGACGCGCTGCGCGCTGCGTCGATCCCGGTCTTCGGCCCCGGCCGCGCGGCGGCTCGTCTCGAAGGCTCGAAGTCCTTCATGAAGGACTTCTTGTCGCGCCACCAAATCCCCACGGCCGCGTACCGCGTCTTCGACGACCCCGCCGAAGCGCTGGACTACGTGCGCCGCGAAGCTCGACCGCTCGTGGTGAAGGCCGACGGCCTCGCCGCTGGCAAGGGCGTTGTGGTCGCCGGTGACGCGGAAGAGGCCGCTCGCGCCATAGACGACATGATGGTCAAGCGCGTCTTTGGCGATAGCGGTGCGCGCGTCGTCGTGGAGGAGCTTCTCCCCGGCGAAGAGGTGAGCTTCCACGTCGTCTGCTCCGCTTCTGAAGGACGTGTGGCGAGCGTCGCCCTCGCGCCCTCGCAAGATCACAAGCGCATCTTCGACGGCGATCGTGGACCCAACACCGGCGGCATGGGCGCGTACGCTCCCGCGCCGCTCGTGGACCGTGAGGTCGAAGAGCGCATCGTGCTCACGATCGTCGAGCCCACGCTGCGCGGTCTCCTTGAAGACGGGCTCGACTACCGCGGTGTCTTGTTCGTAGGGCTCATGATCGAGCGCGGCATTCCCCGCGTTCTGGAGTTCAACGTCCGCTTCGGCGACCCGGAAACGACGTGCATCTTGCCCCTCTTTGGCGGCGATCTGTGGGACCTGTTCATGGCCACCGCCAAAGGCGACACCGAGCGGCTCGCGACGATGCCGCTCGCACCGGAGCACCAGCGGGCCGCGCTCTCCGTCGTGCTAGCGGCGGAGGGGTATCCGGCATCGCCACGGATCGGCGACGCCATCTCGGGGCTCGGCGAGGACGAGCCGGACTGCCTCGTCTCTCACGCGGGGACGCGTCGCGAAGGCGAAGCGCTCGTGACCGCCGGGGGCCGCGTGCTCGCGGTGACAGGGCTCGGCGCCTCCCTCAAAGAGGCGCGTGACGTCGCCTATCGGATGGCCGACCGCATCGACTTTCGCGGCAAGCAGCTGCGGCGCGACATTGGCTTTCGAGCCCTTCGCTAGACGTCCCTGCGCGCGGCGGGCGCAAAGATGCGCGCTTGCGCTGGCCATCCGCCGCGTCAGTTCGAGTACACTGCGCCGCCATGGCCGAGATCGCTCCGCTCACAGCCCTTCGCTACGATCTTTCGCGTGTCGACCTGGGTCGCGTCGTGGCCCCACCGTACGACGTCATCGACGCACCTCAGCGCGCGTCGCTTGAAGAGCGCGACCCGCACAACATCGTGCGACTGATTCTTCCCTCCGGCGACGGCGACGCGAAATACGCAAACGCGGCTGGCATCTTCGAGAGCTGGCGCAAAGACGGAACCCTCGTCCGCGACGACGTGCCGGCCTTCCTGCGCTACGACCAAACCTTCCTTCCGCCGGGCGCGCCGAGCGGCGCGGCCCCCATCACCCGTCGGGGGTTCTTTGCGCTCGTCCGACTGAGCCCGTTCTCCGAGCGCGTCATCCTTCCGCACGAGCGCACGTTGTCGGGCCCCAAGGAAGATCGCCTCAAGCTCTTCCGTGCGACGCGTACGAACCTGAGCCCCGGCTTCATGCTGTACCGCGATGCTGACGACGCGCTCGCGCCGGCGCTTGCCGAGGCCGAACCGTTGGCGGAGTTCTCGACCGACGATGGCGTGCGCCACGTGGTCTCGAAGGTCCGGAAGCCCGAAGCGATGCGCGCCATCGTGCGCAAGATCGCCGACTCGTCGCTGCTCATCGCCGACGGACACCATCGCTACGAGACGGCCCTGCGCTATTCCAGCGAGGTCGACGCGGCGGTGCCGAACGCGTCGGCGCGGGGGCGGCATCGCTACTTCATGGCCTTCTTGGCCAACGGCGACGACCCGAACCTCGTGGTGTTTCCGACGCACCGACACCTGCACTCGCTCGCGAGCTTCGACTGGGACGGGGCACTCAGGGGCGCGCGTGAGCTCTTCGACGTAAGGCCGCTCGCCGATGGCGCCGACGCGCCAGCGCTCCTCGCGTCGCTGGCCGACGCTGGAAAGGGCGCACCCTCGCTCGTGGTGTGCGCTTCCGATGGCCGAGCCGCGCTCCTCACGCTCCGCGGCGACGTCGACCTCGCGAAACACGCGACGCTGGCGGAGCTTCACGCGGAGCTCCGTCGGACCGACGTAGCGCTCCTTCACTCGGGTCTGCTCGAAGCGGTCCTCGGCGTGACGAAAGAGGCTCAGGCGCAGAAGACGAACCTCTACTACCCGCAGGACGCGCCGCGCGCGCTCGCGGAGCTTCGCGGAGGCAAGGGCCAGGCGCTCTTTCTGATGAACGCGACGCCCGTCCGCGACGTTCGGCGCGTCGCCGAGGCCGGCGAGGTCATGCCGCAGAAGTCGACCTTCTTCTTCCCGAAGATCGCGACCGGCGTCGCCATTCACACGCTCGAACACGACGTCGACGTCGCGAGCGCGTGAGACGCTAGGAGCCCCGCTTGGGTCGGGGCGGCGTCGACGGCGCGTCGGGCAGCGGCGTCGAGGACGACGGCGGCGCCGGGACGCCGACGAGCGTCTCCTCGTAGGGAGACTTGGCATCGCGCGGAACGACGCGAATCCCCACCGACGAAGGGGGCGGCGGCGCGTAGCTCGAGAGGTCAAACCCGCCCGACGGCGGCGGCGGCGTCACCAGCGGCTTCGAGGAGCGCGCGACCGGTGGCAAGGCCGGCGTCTCGCGCTCGTCGCGGCGCACCGCGGGGCGCGACGGAACGGGCGGGAGGCCTTCGCGGATAGGGACGGAAGGTCGGCGAATGGGCGGAGGGATCGAGGCTTCCCTCACGGGGTTCGACTTGGTGCGCGTCCCGTTGAGTGTTGGTGGTGGCAGCGGAACACTTGAGCGCGCCGTAGGCGGGGGGACGTCGGCGCGCCGGCTTGGCAGCTTGTCGGTCACGCACGAGAACGCGCGCTCCACCCACTCGCGCAACGTGACGTCGTCGGCGGCGAGCGCCTCCGGCAGAAGCACCCAGTGCTCCATGACCTTCTTACCGAGGGCCCACGGTGCGGCCCCAGGCATGGCGGCGAGATCCTCGAAGCACCACGGCACCGTGAGCTTCACGCCGATGCGGCCCTCGACGGTCACGTTGGCGAAGATCTTCCCGGCGACGAACAACGCGTAGCCGCCGGGCATTCGCTTCTTCTCGACGCCCGACAGCCTCGCTGCCGCTGCCTCGAGTCTCGCGCTCAGCTCCTTGGGCGACACCGCCTTCGAAGACTACGCGCTCTTCCCTCGCAAGGGGAGGGCTCTCTGCCGTGCCATCCAGAAAGGAGAAACGACGAGCCCCCCTTTCTCATCCGTGACGCCGTGCCTACGTTGGCTCCTCGGCGGTTCCTTGAAAATGCCGATTTGCCACAAATGTTCGCGTGATAGGCTCACTGCTTGAACCTCACGAGGTGATCAATGTCCGAGAAAAAGGGGAAGCCCCAGGACGAAGACGTCGTCCAGTTCGGTGACGAGCTCCCCGTCCTCCCCATTCGCAATGCCGTGCTCTTTCCAGGTGCCGTCGCTCCCTTCGACGTCGGCCGCGAGAAGTCTGTTGCGCTCGTCGAAGATGTCGACAACCTGAGCGCGCCGGTTATCGCGATCTTCGCGCAGAAAGACCCATCCACCGATGACCCGGGTCAGGACGATCTACACGTCGTGGGGTGCGCGGCGCGCGTTCTCAAGGCGCTGAAGCACAGCTCTGGCAACTACTCGCTCATCCTGCAGGGCCTCGTGCGCATTCGCTTGCGCGACGTGACCGGCACGGCGCCCTACTTGAAGGCGCGCATCGAGCGCCTCGAAGAGAGCGGGCTCGATGACGACGAGGCAGAGGCGCTCAGCATGAGCCTCCGCGACATCGCCAAGCAGGTCATTCAGCTCATGCCGGAGCTACCGCGAGAGGCCGGCTCGCTCATCGACTCCATCCAGGCGCCCGGTGCGCTCGCGGACCTTGTGGCCGCGAACCTCGACGCGCCCGTCGACGAGAAGGCCCAGCTGCTCGAGACGACGGAGGTGAAGGACCGCATTCGCAAGGTCCTGAAGCTCCTCACGCGGCAGCTCGAAATCCTCAAGATGCGCGAGCGTATCAACTCGCAAATCAAAGAGGAGATGGGCAAAAACCAGCGCGAGTATGTCCTTCGTCAGCAGCTCAAGGCCATCAAGGAAGAGCTGGGCGAAGACGACAACGACCAGGGTGATCTCGACGGCCTTGAGGAACGCATCGCGAAGGCAAACCTGCCCGGCGAGGCGGAGCAGGTTGCCAAGAAGCAGCTCAAGCGCCTCCGCAACATGCAGGTGGGCTCGGCTGAGTACACGGTCGTCCGGACGTACCTCGATTGGATCCTCGATCTGCCCTGGCACACGTCGACGCCCGACAACCTGGACATCGCCCAGGTGCGTCGCGTCCTCGACGAGGACCACTACGGCCTCGAGAAGGTCAAGAAGCGAATCCTCGAGTACCTCGCTGTGCGCAAGCTCAAGAAGGACAAGAAGGGACCGATCCTTTGCCTCCTAGGCCCGCCGGGCGTCGGAAAGACCTCCCTTGGCCGTTCCATCGCGCGGTCCTTGGGACGCAAGTTCCATCGCATCTCGCTCGGTGGCGTGCACGACGAGGCCGCAATCCGCGGCCATCGACGGACCTACGTCGGCGCGCTTCCGGGGCAAATCATCCAGGGCATGAAGAAGGCCGGGACTATCAACCCGATCTTCATGATGGATGAGATCGACAAGATCGGGCACGACTTCCGCGGCGACCCCGCGGCGGCGCTCCTCGAGGTCCTCGATCCCGAGCAGAACAACACCTTTGCGGATCACTACCTGGAGATCCCCTTCGACCTCTCCAACGTGATGTTCATCGCTACGGCGAACGTCGCCGATCCCATTCCCGCGCCGCTCCGTGACCGCATGGAGATCCTCGAGATCCCCGGCTACACGCGCCGCGAGAAGCTCGCCATCGCGCGCCAACACCTCATTCCCAAGCAGATCGAAGAGCACGGCATCACCCCCGACCTCCTGAAGATCACCGACCCCGCCGTCGAGATCATCATCGAGAGCTACACGCGCGAGGCCGGTGTTCGTACCCTCGAGAGGCAGAGCGCCAGCGTCATTCGTGGCGTCGCCGTGAAGATCGCAGAAGGCGACATGACCCCGCGGGTCATCGACGACGCCGACAAGGTCCGCGAGTTCCTCGGCGCTCAGAAGTACACGAGCGAGGTCGCGGAACGAACGGAGGAAGCGGGCGTTTGCACCGGCCTCGCGTGGACCAGCGTCGGCGGAGAGATCCTCTTCATCGAAGCGACGCGCATGTACGGCTCCGGCAAGCTCCAGCTCACGGGGCAACTCGGCGACGTCATGAAGGAGAGCGCCCAAGCCGCTCTTAGCTACGTGCGCGCCAACTCGCACGTCTTTGGCATCCCCAAAGACTTCTTGGACAAGAGCGACATCCACATCCACATTCCCGCTGGCGCGATGCCCAAAGATGGCCCGAGCGCTGGCGTGACGATGTTCACGGCCCTCGTCTCGATGCTCACCGGGGTTCGCGTCCGCCACGACGTAGCGATGACGGGCGAGATCACGCTTCGTGGTCGAGTCCTCCCCATCGGTGGTCTCAAGGAGAAGGTCCTCGCGGCTCACCGCGCGGGCATCAAGCGCGTCATCGTTCCCGAGCGCAACAAGGCGGACCTCGATGAGGTGCCGCAGGAGATCAAGGACGCGCTCGAGTTCGTGTTCGCGTCCAAGATGGAGCAAGTGCTGGAAGCGGCGCTCGAAGAGAAGCTTCAGCCGAAGCCCATCGACGAAGCGCAACCGCCGGCAAACTGACCGCCTCTGCCACCGGCAAGAGCCCGGCGCCCACGGAGTGGGGGTCGGGCTTTCTTGCATTCGGCGCGAACGGATCCGACGTTCCCTCGTCGTTCGCCATGCTCTACGCTCGCCACCCCATGGCCATTCGTATCGGTCTCCTCGGTTGCGGCACCGTTGGCGGCGGCGTCGTCCGCCTCCTCACTGAGAACGCGAAGAACGTGGCGGGGCGCGTCGGCGCGCCGGTGGAGCTGGCGCGGGTCTTGGTGCGAAATCCCGCCAAGGAACGGGTCCGCGAGCTGGACGCGTCGCTCATGACCACAGACGCCGAGGCCGTCCTAGCCGATCCAACCATCGACATCTTCGTCGAGGTCATGGGCGGCCTCGAGCCGGCCGGCGCTTACGTCGAGCGCGCGCTGCGCAGCGGACGGAGCGTGGTGACGGCCAACAAGATGCTGCTCGCGGAGCGTGGGCCGAAGCTCCTCGCCGCGGCGCAGGAGTCGGGTGTCGACCTCGCCTTCGAGGGTGCCGTCGGAGGCGGCATCCCCATCGTGCGGACGCTTCGAGAGGCGCTCGCCGGCGACCGCGTGGTGGCGTTGGCGGGGATCGTCAACGGAACGTGCAATTACATCCTGACGCGCATGCGTCGCGCGAACCTGTCCTTCGAGGCGGCGCTCAAGGAGGCGCAAGATCTTGGCTACGCAGAGGCCGACCCGGAGCTTGATGTCGGCGGACACGACGCTGGCCACAAGCTGATGGTCCTCGCCATGCTCGCGTTTGGGCTTCAGCCGGTGCAAGGCGGCGGCGATCTCTACGTGGAGGGCATCCGCGACTTGGAGCCCTTCGATCACGAGGCGGCCGATCGTTTCGGCTACACCATTAAGCACTTGGCCATCGCGCGCGCCCGCGCGGAAGGCTTGGAGCTCCGCGTCCACCCGACGCTCGTGCCGCGCGACTCGACGATCGCCAACGTAGGCGGCGTGCTAAACGCCATCTCTCTGGAAGGCGAGGCGCTGGGCCCGCTGCTCCTCTCGGGACGCGGCGCGGGCGACTTGCCTACGGCCGTCAGCGTCGTGGCCGACGTCGTCGACGTGGCGCGCGCGCGTGTGGGCGGCGCCAAGGGGCTCTCGACGCGAAGCGTCGAGCTTGCGCCACGGAAGACCCTCTCGATCGAAGACGCGGAGTGCGCGTTTTACCTGCGCTTCAGCGTCCTCGATCGTCCCGGCGTGTTGGCGCGAATTACCGGCGCCCTTGGCGAGGGCGAAGTGTCCATCGGGCAGATGGTTCAGTTTGGCGGCGGGGACGCGCGCGGAGCGGCCGTCGACGTTGTGATGTTGACCCATGTCGCGCGCGAAGGAGCCGTGCGCCGTGCGCTCAAGTCCATCGCGGTCGCCGACTTCGTGGCGCGCCCACCGAAGGCGATTCGCGTCCTCGACCGGAGGGCTGAGGCCCGAGGTCGCGTCAGCGCCGCGCCCCCTCCGTCACGCGTGTAGGGGGCTGCCTCCGGTCGGAGGTGGACGCAGTCACCGCGGCGGTGGCGGTGCCGGGTGAGCGAGCGGCGCGCCGGACGACGCCTTCGCCGCGGGAACGGTGCTCCGCGAGAGCGCGGCTACGACGCCGACGGCGACGGCGATGAAGAGGACGCCGCCGCCCACCAGCGCGATCGTCGCGTTTTGGCCCAAGGGTCGCTGGGCGCGCACCGAGACGGGGGCCCGGATGGAGACCGGCGCGATGGGGCCGAGGATGGCGACCGGCGCGGAATCGCCCGTTCGCCTCGATGACAGGGGGCGCGTCTCAACGTTATCGTCGTCGAGGCCGCGAGGCGGCAGTACGACGACCGGGGCGGCGCGCGCGCGGCTGCCGCTCGCGCTCGCGCTGCGCTCCGAGGCGTCCGCGTTGGGGCGTGACGCCGTCCGTTGAGCGAGCACACGGGCGACGCGCGCGACGAGCGCGCGCCCCGCCGGTGTGGCAAACGGCGCGAGCTCGCGCGCGAACTCCGCGACGTCGCCGGGCCGCTCGCGTCGATCTCGGCTAAGGGCTCGCGACACGGCGCCGGCGAGGCCGGCATCGACGCTCGGGGCCAGCTCCAGGAGGCGCGCCGGGCTTCCACTCACGATGCGACGGAGGACGTTGGAGACGCCCGAGTCGGGAAAGGCGGCTTGTCCCGTGATGAGCTCCTGCAGGATCGCGCCGAGGGCCCATATGTCGCTCCGCGCGTCGACGTCGCGCGCCGACGTGACCTGTTCCGGCGCCATGTAACGTGGCGAGCCCACGAGGGATGACGGACTGGTGAGTGCGTCGCAAAGCGAGGCGGAACCCGCGCGCATCTTCGCGACGCCGAAGTCGATGACCTTGATGGCCGCGGTGCCGTCTTCGCGCTCGGCGAGGAACAGGTTGGACGGCTTGATGTCGCGATGGATGATGTCTCGCGCGTGCGCCGCCGCGAGGCCAAGGCACGATTGGATGATGAGATCGACGGCCCCCGCGGGCTCGATGCCCGCGGGGTTGTCGCGGACGACCTGGCGCAGATCGACCCCGCGAAGCGACTCCATGGCGATCAGCGGCGTGCCATCGGCGAGCTCGCCGACGTCGATGACGCGAGCGACGTGATCGCTGTCGATGCGTCCCATCAAGCGCGCCTCCCGGCTGAAGCGCGCGCGGACCTCGGGGTCATGGGCGAAAGGCTCCAGCAGCAGCTTGACAGCGACCTCGTGGTCGAGCTCCGTATGGTGCGCCAGGAAGACGGCGCCCGTCGCCGAGGCCGCCAGGAGCCCCACGAGGCGGTACTTGCCGAGGACCACGTCACCTTCGCGCACGGCGAGCTGCCCGAGCCGCTCGTCGATGGAGTCTGTCGTCGCGAGCGCCGGAGGCTCGACAGCGGGGTGCGCGGAGGGCGCGGAGCGCATGTCGAATGAGGGTTCGCGAGGCCGGCGAACCAGTCAAGGGGACTACCTGCCGCAGACTCCGGTTGGTGCGACAGCGCGCAGGATCGAGGAGCGTGTGCGCAGCGCTCGAGCCCAAGAAAGCGCGGCAGCCAACTCGTCGGAGCCCGCCCTACGTCGGTTCCTCGTCCCCTACAGGTCGATGGCTTCGACGTCCTGCACGTCTTCGCCGAGGAAGCGCGCCGCCATGTCGCCGAAGGCCTTGGGCATGTCGGTGACGAGCAGCTTCACGCGCCCTCTCACGGAAGACACACGGTGAAGCTGCCGAGCATCCAAGAACCCGCGGACTTCGTCGGCCATGGTGCTCGCGCTGTCGACGACGGCGACGTCCTTGTCGATGAGGGCGCGAGCCTCGCTCTCGATGGTGCCGCGCAACAGCGGATAGTGCGTGCAGCCGAGCACGACGACGTCGACGCGGGCCCTTGCCAGCGGCTCCAGGTACCGTCTCACGGCGAGGCGTGGCACCTCGCCCTCGAGCCAGCCCTCCTCTGCCAAGGGCACCAAGAGCGGCGCCGCCTGCCCGGTGACTTCGCTCCGCGTCGACAAGTTGGTGACGGCCCGAGCGTAGGCGCCCGACGCGATGGTACCGGCTGTCGCGAGGACGCCGATGCGGCCGGTCTTCGATGCGGCGACGGCGGCGCGCGCGCCCGGCTCGATGACCCCGAGGACGGGGCGGTCGAGGTCGATGCGCAGCCGCTCCGGCGCAACGGCGCTAACGGTGTTGCACGCGATGACGATGGCCTTGACGCCTCGTCCGACGAGATGTTGCGCGCAAGCCTGCGCGTAGCGGACGACGGTGCCCGGCGCGCGCGTTCCGTAGGGAACGCGGGCTGTGTCGCCGAGGTAGACGATGTTCTCAAAGGGCAACGCGAGGCGCAGCGCGCGCACGACCGTGAGTCCACCGAGGCCCGAGTCGAAGACGCCGAGTGGGGCCGCACCGTCGAGGGGGCCGCTCATGACGCCAGGGCCCGCTCAAGCACCGCCGAGCGTACCGCGACGCCTGCTTCCACTTGCTCCAAGATCACGCTCTGCGGTCCGTCGGCTACCGCCGAGGCGATCTCGACGCCGCGATTCATGGGACCGGGGTGCATGACGAGCGCGTCGGGCTTCGCGAGCCGAAGCCGCGCCTCCGTGAGGCCGAAGTGCCTCGCGTACTCGCGCGTCGACGGAAAATAAGCGCCCGCGAGCCTCTCCGTTTGGATGCGGAGCGTCATGACCACGTCGGCGCCATCGAGCGCTTCGCCAAACGACCTCGCGACCGTCACGGTGTCACCGAGGGCCTCGGCCTCCCGCGGTAGGAGCGTCCGCGGCCCAAAGAAGCGGACCTGCGCGCCCATGCGCCCGAGGAGGATCGCGTTGGAGCGCGCGACGCGGGAATGAGCGATGTCGCCGATGATCGTGACGACGAGCCCGGCGAGGCGGCTCTTGTGTTTGCGGATCGTGAAAGCGTCGAGCAAGGCCTGCGTGGGGTGCTCGTGCGTTCCGTCACCAGCATTGACGACGTGCGCAGCGGTGTGGCGCGCAAGAAAGTGCGGTGCGCCCGACGCGACGTGCCGCACGACGACGAGGTCCGTGCCCATGGCGCGGAGGTTTTGCGCGGTGTCGAGTAGTGTCTCGCCTTTGACGACGCTCGAGCCGGCGGTGCCGACGTTGATGACGTCGGCGCCAAGTCGCTTCGCGGCCACCTCGAACGAGGCGCGCGTCCGAGTGGAGGGTTCGAAGAACGCGAGGAGCACGGTTCGACCGCGAAGCGCGTCTCGTTGCGCGGTCGAGCGAACGGTGCGGAAGTGTCGCTCCGCCGCGTCGAGCAGGCCGACGATGTCCCCGCGCGAGAGCGACTCGATGTCGAGCAAGTGGATGGGCGGCATCCTCGCGCCGAGGCTACACCCAGACGCGGCACGATGCGCGCCCCAATTGGCTCGGTGGCGCGCGCTGGACCGGCCGATGTGCCGAGGCTCAGGTCTTTCTTGGTTCGACGCGCACCGCCGTCATGCCCGTTCTCGTAGGTCTTGCGGCCTGCGCACGGCGCACCAGGGCGTCGCTACCGCCGGGGATTCCCGCGAGCAATAGGCGCGCCGGCTCTCGCTGCGCCTCGGCGCCGAAGAGCAGCGTCTGCGCGAGCGCTTGCAAGACCTCCGGCTCGTCGAAGATCGAGAGCGCGGCGGCGAGCGCCTCCTTGCGCGCGACGGCGCCGTCTTCGCGTGCCGCGCGTGTCAGAAAGACAAAGGCCGCGCGTCCTGCGACCGCGTTGCCCTGCTTGACGAGCGGCGGAAGCGCGTGCCGCAGCCAACGGAGTTCGCCCACGAGAGCGTCGTTGGCGAGGGTGTTCATCGCGGCGAGGACTCCATAGGGGTCGCGCGCAAAGCGGGGGCCCTCCTCGTTTGCGCGCAACCAGTCGCGCGTGTCGGGCTCGAGTTCGTCGGCCGCTACGAAATCGCGCGCCAGCATGTCGCGAAGGAGCGTCTCGACGTCCGCCGTTCGTTCGCGCGCGATGCGCTTCGCCAAAGAAAGCGAGGTTGAGCGACCAACGGTGGCCTTCGTATCCGCCGCGAGCAGGCGCTCAGCAAGGCCCATGGCGCGCGAGAGCGTCAAGACATCGAGGGCGCGCTCGGCAAAGGTACCTTCGAGAGCACCCGATGCCACGCTCTCCACGAGGTCGCCGTGGTGGAGCGCTAGCGCCAGGTCGTTCGCGTCCTCAAGCGTGCGCAGCGCGTCGCGGAGGACGCGGGTGCGATGCGACCGTCGCGTCGCGAGGTCGGCGCGCTCCGCGGACCAAGCGATGCGAAGGTCGTGGGCTACGCGAGACAAGGTGACCTCGACGGTCCATGGAAGCTTGCGCGGGCGACCCAACATGTCACCGTCGGTCAACACGGACACCGTCGTGGAGGGCCGAGTGGGACGCGAGGCGCTTCCCGTTAGCGGCCCGAGCGCGCGCAGCGCGTCTTCGTCGAGGCCCGCGCGCAGGGTGAGGGCTACGACACCGCACTTGCGGAACAGGGCGTCGAGGGCCTGAACGTGCCGAGCTCGACCGTCCACGAGTTCGCCGATGAGCCGGACCTCTCCGGCACCCGTGAGTACGACCAGTGAATCGGAGCGACGCGCGATCGCCAGCTCGTCGCAGTGCCGGAGCGCGGCGTCGGCTGCGTCGAGGAGCGCCGCGATACCGCTGCCATCGGGCGCGGCCAAGTGAAGCGTGAGGCGCTCCAAGAGTCGCGCGAAGCCGGAGCGAGCGTCAGAGAGGGCGATGAACTCTTCCAGCTCCGGCGCTGGCTCCGACGCTCCGGGCGGCGCCAAGAGGGCGAAGAGGGCCGTTCGCAGCTCGAGCGCCGACGCGTACCGCTCGCCACGCGTCTTGGCGAGGCACTTCATGACCACGCGGTCAGGGCGCAGCCCAAGTTCGGGCCGCAGCTCCGACGGGCGGCGAGGCGCCTCGTACGCGTGCTTGTCCATGAGCTCGCGGATGCTGTCGGCGTCGAAGGGCACGGCACCCGTCAGGAGTTGATACAGCGTGACACCGCACGCGTAGATGTCGCTGCGTGCATCGAGTCGATCGCCGCGCGCCTGCTCCGGCGCCATGTAAGCCGGCGACCCGCACACGCGGGCACTTCCCGCGGCCTGCTCGGTGTCCTGGAACTGCGCGACGCCGAAGTCGCAGACCTTCACGGTCTCGACGTCTTTGCCGTCGTCGCCGCGGGCGCTGACGACCATGATGTTCTCGGGCTTGATGTCCCGATGGACGATGCCCCTCGCGTGGGCCGCGGCGAGCGCGGCAGCGACCTGGATCATGAGCCGCGTCGCGCGGTCCGGCGAAAGCGGCCCGCCCTCCACGAGGAGGGCCTCGAGCGTGCGGCCCTCGAGAAGTTCCATGACGAGGTAGAGCGTTCCGTCAGGTTCACGGCCAAAGTCCAAGACGCGCGTGATGTTGGGGTGATCGAGGCGACTTCCGGCTTGTGCCTCGTCGTGGAAGCGCGTGATGAACGCCGGAGAGCGTCCGAAGAAGGGGTGCAGCACTTTGACCGCGACGGGACGCGACAGGCCGACGTGCATGGCCCGGTAGACGGTGCCCACTGCGCCCGCGCCAAGGAGCGCTTCAATTCGGTATTTTGAGCCAAGCACGCGTCCTTCGAACGCGTCGGGCTGTTTTGATGGGGGCAGACTCTCCGAGGTGGTGAGGAGCTTGGTCAGCCGATCGCGCTGGCCCGGCTCGAAGGGAGCAAGGCGCAGCGGGAAGCTGCCGCTCCGCGACAGGCCCATCGGCTCCGCCAACAGCACGAGCGGCTCGTGCCACGTGGAGACGCGAACCTCCAGCGCGTGAGGCGCTTGCTCGAAGGGCGCCGTATCGAGGCGCACGAAGGCCACCTGTTCCGCAAGCGCTGCGCGCAAGATGGCCGCGAGCTCGGGGCCTTCTTCGAGCGTTACTTCGAGCGCCGGGAGTAACTCATCCATCGCCGCGCCTGCGTCTCAGTCGAGGTCAATTGAACGTTCTCAGTCGGGTCCGTCAGTTGAGGTATCGCTTGTCCTTGGGCGGCTTGTCCTGTCCGCCCGAGACGACGCGCAAGGGAGGAGAGCCGGGCCGTCGCTTGCCGGCGCCGCCCCTCACAATGGAGGCTGCGGAGGGCGGAGCCGCGTCGCCGAGGCGTCGACGCAGGATGAAGAGCTTCAAGCCCAACCAGGCGCGTCGCGCCGGCGAGGTGGCGCCCCCGAAGAGCAGACCCGTCAGCAGCCCGCCGAACGGGGCGATGTGTCCCGCCGGCGGCGCGCCCGGGTAGATGACACCCAGCACGCAGAAGCCCAGCGTCACCCACGTGAGGTACTTGCCGCGGACGGGCACGACGAAGAAAAGCAGAATCTGACGGTCGGCGTTCATCTGCGCCCACGCAACGGCGGTGGCGCCAATGGCTGCTTCCGGACCGAACATGAACGACCGCACGTGAAACGTGGAAAGCGCAGCCGGCGCAATGAGGTCCACCAAGATTGCCAGGCCGTTGCCGAGCGCCACGGCTGTCGCGAGAAACACGAGGAGTCGCCGCCCGCCCCAACGCTGCTCCAAGTCCGTCGACAAGAAGTAGAGCCCAAGGAGCGTGAAGATGAGGTGACCGTAGGAGTCGGGGCTCGTGAGGAGCCCAGACGTCACGAGGCGCCAGACCTGTCCGTGCAGCACGTGCTCGGGCACGCAAGCCAGCGTCTGGAAAACGAACTGGCCGACGCCGGTTCGAAAAAACAGCGCGAGTCCGACGCCGAGGACGCCGACCACGATGAGGAGGCCCTTGAGCGCTGGCCCGGGGCGCGGAAAGGCGAGGGACGGCTGCATCGCTACGTCGAGGGTAGTCGCGCCTCAGGGTTCCGTCGAGGGCCGTTTGGCGAAGGGGCTGGGCGAGCCGCTATCGCTCGCTAACGCGCGCCACGGCTCGCACACTCGGCCGTGCTCGTGACGTCGACGCGAAGCGTCGCATCGCAATCAAAGAGGTTGCCCCGGAGCGTGTCGAACGATGACAGGTCGGGTGGGGTACCCGGATCGGCGAGCGCATCAAGGCTCGCGCGTTGGGCGGCATAGCCGGCCGCGTCGAACGCCACGAGCTCCACGCGGTAGCGCTTGATCCCGTTGCCAAGCGGCAGATTCGCGAAGCTGGCGTCGACGAAGCAATCGTAGACGCCGTGGGCCAGCCCGCGCTCACCAGCCGCGCCCGAATCGTCGACGGCGCTAACGAGCGCCGCGTACTTGAAGACCTTGCCCGCGCCGGGACCGCAGCCACGCGCTTGGGTCACGTGATCGGCCGGCACCACGATGGCCGTAACGGGCACGATGCCGGCGCCGGTGCCCGTCGACGAGCACGCCAACAGGCAAGCCGGCAGAAGGAATAAGACGATGTTACCGAGCGTCGTCACTGCGCGCCTTGTGTACCACGAACGCTCGTCCGCGGGATGAGCAGAAACGCGCGGTCGGCGGGCGTCTTTCCGTGTCGCCACTGGTGAAATCCAACCGGAAGTGAGGCATGTTGCCGCGCGGAGGAACGGGAAAATGGCTGATTGGTCCCTGCTCGTCGACATGAAAGCCATCGCCGTGCAGGCCGCCTCGGCGACCGGCGCGCCAGCTCCCGATCGGCTCGATCCGGCGCAGCTCATCTTGCAGGCGTCGATCCCCGTCAAGGCGGTCCTCCTGGTGCTCGTCCTGTTCTCCGTCGCATGCTGGTTCGTCATCGGCGCGAAGGCCCTTCACGTTCGCCGCGCGCGCGACGAGTCCGAGCGTTTCCTCAAGAGCTTCGACGCGGCACCGAGCTTCGATGCGCTTGCCGACGGCCTTGCGGCGTTCCGAGGGTCACCCTTCGCGCGGATCTTCGCCGTCGGGTACGACGAGATGAACCGCGTCGCTGCCGGCGGCCGCGGGAAGTTGTCCGACGCGGAGGGCGTGCGCATCGAAAGTGTTACGCGCCGCGCGGCCGCGAAGGAGGTCACCCACCTCGAGTCGTGGTTGAGCCTGCTCGGGACCATCGGCGCCACGGCGCCCTTCATTGGCCTCTTCGGTACCGTCTACGGAATCATGGACGCCTTCCTCAGCATCGGGAATCAGCAGAACGCGAACCTCCCCGTCGTCGCGCCGAAGATCGCCGAGGCGCTCATCGCGACGGCCGTTGGCCTCGTGGCGGCGATCCCGAGCGTCATGGCCTACAACTTCTTTGCCCGGCGCATTCAGGCCATCGCCGACACGATGGAGACCTTCGCCGCCGACGTCGCAGCGCGGGCGAAGCTGGGGGGGATGTAGCTTATGGGCATGTCTGCCGCTGGCGGCGGCCGAGGCCGCAAGCTCTCGGGCATGACCGAGATCAACGTGACGCCGCTCATCGACGTCATGTTGGTGTTGCTCGTCATCTTCATGGTGACGGCGCCGCTCCTCACGACCGGCGTCCAAGTCGATCTGCCGAAGGCGAAGAGCGCTCCCATGCAGGCCGACGACACCAAGCTCCTCGTGATCGTGACGCGAGATGAGCACGTGTTCCTAGGCAAGGACGACATCACCGGCGCCATTGATGACAAGCTCGCGACGAACGCTCGTCTGAAGGAAGAGAAGGAGCTCTACATCCAGGCGGACGAGAACGTGAAGTACGGCGCGGTGCTCCGGGTCATGGCGGCGGCGCGCGCCGGCGGCGCGGAGAAGCTTGGCATGATCACCGATCCGCTCGTCGTGAAGTGAAATGATGAAGGGGAGACGCGAGCAGGCGTTTCGGTGCGGAGGCGCATCATGAGTCCCGAGGCAAGGACCGCGGGAGCGTTGCCCACGCGCTACGAGCCCGACGAGTTGGCCCTCGGCGCCTGCCTCGCCATCGCGCTCCATGCGCTGCCGGTCGCGCTCTTGGCGTTCGGGGTCGCCTTTCCGACCGGCGACGAACCGGTCCGCGAGCAGCCCAAGCCCGTGATTGCGGCCGCGCTACTCAAGCTCGGTAAGCCCATCGATCCGAAGCGCCTCCCCGATCGCGTCGTGCCGCGTGCCGCGACGGCGCCCCGCAAGGAGGCCGTCGCGTCGCGCGAAGAGCCTGACAAGCGCGCGCCCGACGCCGGCCCGCCGCCGCCACTCGCGAAGGAGTCCGACCTCGCGAACCTCATCAAGAAGACCGACCCCTTCGCGGAGGACGCGGGCGTCGCACGCGCCGAAGAAGGTCGCGCGGAGGGGGTGGCCGAGGGCACGACGAGCGATCCCAACAAGGTCCGTGCCGGGGACATGTACGCCGCCCAGCTGGCGAAGTTCTTTCGAGACCGTTGGCAGATCCCCACGGTCATTTCCCAGGGAGAGGCGAGCCGTCTCTGCGTGACGTTCCAGATCAGCATCGGTCCTCGCATGGCGCTTTGGCGCGTGAAGCCCGAGCCCGTTCGAAAGAGTGGAAACGACCTCTTCGACGACTCAGCGCGGACGATGCTCGACAAGCTTCTCGACGACCGGACGGGTTTGCCCGATCCTCCCGCGGAGGTGGCCGACAGCTTTCGCGGGCGAACGGTAAACTTGCTCCTCACCGGTGACGCGAACGGAGACGTTGCACGATGCAAGTAGTTCAGAAGCAGGCGGCACGGCGCGGGCGGTATTGGCCTCTTTTTGTCATGGCGTGCCTCGCGTCGGTGGGGCCTGCCCTGGCGCAGACCACCGAGAAGGCTGGAGCGCCGCCCGCCACACCGCTCCCGCAGGCTTCCGCGTCGGGGGCCGTCACGCAGATCACCGTCGGGGGCGGTCAGCGAGCGCTCTTCAAGATCGCCGTGGTTCCGCCGGCCGGCGAGCGCGAAGTCGCTTCTACCGTCGTGACCACCGCGAGTCGCGACTTCACCATCTCGAGCCTCTTTCAGGTGCTCGACGAGAAGAGCTTCACCGCGAATTTGGGCGCTGAAGGTCTCGGCATCGACCCGGCTTCTTGGCGGAACGTCGGCGCCGAAGGCGTGATCAAGGGCACGAGCACCATGCGGGGCTCGAACGTGCGCCTCGAGCTTCGCCTCTTCGTGGTGTCCCGTGGCGCCGAGGCCGTCCTCAAGCGCGAATACGAGGTGCCCGCCTCGGGGGTCCGCGGCGCTGTTCATCAGTTTGCCAACGAAGTGCTCAACTGGTTCACCGGTCGGGCCGGAAGTTTTGGGACGCGGCTCGTCTTCAGCGCCACGACGACCAAGGGGCAAAAGGGCATCTTTGCCATCGACGGCGACGGGCAGGGGATGACGCCCCTCTCCACGGTCTCGAACGTCGCGCTCGCGCCGGCCACCGGGCCCGGCGGCATCTACTACGCCGCGGGACTCGCCGATGGCACCTACGCGCTCTTCCGCGTGGGGGCTTCAGAACCGGTCTTCAAGCACCCGGGGTTGGTCTTCGGCGCAGCGTTTGGTGGCGGCAAGATGGCCGCCGTCATCTCGCAAGGTGGCCAGAGCGATGTGTTCGTTGGCTCGAGCGACGGGCAGAATCTCCAGAAGGTCACGAGCGGAGGCCTCAACACGCACCCGTCGTTCGGTCCCGGCGGCCGCTTGGCCTACGTCTCGAACCAAGGTGGCAGCCCGCAGATCTACGTCGACGGCAAACGCGTGAGCTTTCGCGGCGCCTACAACATGGCGCCCGTCTGGTGCAACGACCCCGACGACCCGCGCGTGCTCTTCATGGGCCGCGACGGCGCAACGTGGGATGTCTTCAGCGTTGATGCATCGGGCAGCTCGTCGAGCATGCGTCGGCTGACGCAGGATCAAGGCTCGAACACGTACCCGGCGTGCTCCCCCGACGGCCGCATCGTCGCCTTCTTTTCCACGCGCGACGGCGGCGGGCTCTTCACCGCGAACCCCCTTGGACAGAACGTCCAGAAGATCAGCCGAATGGTCGGCGAGAGCTTGCGCTGGGAAGGCAACTGACGCCGCGCGCCGCGTACCGACTCGACGTGCTCGCGCTGCTCCACTTTCTCGTGCTCTTGGCCGTCCCGCTGGCGGCGGGCCGCTCGCTGCGCGCGTCCTACGGCGCGCCGACGCCGGCGCGCGTCGTGGCCGCCGTGGGGTTCGGCGGCGCGTGCGCGCTCGTCGGCCTCAGCCAGATGCACCTTTGCGACGAGGGCTTTCCGCTCTCGCAATGGATCATCCCCGGCGCCGCCGCGAGCGCGTCGATGTTGTTTGTGGCCCACCGCCCGGCGCGTCGCGCCGTCGCCATCGGGTCGGTCTTGGCGGCGCTCGCGCTCTCCTTCTCGTTCACAGACGCGGTGCACGGTCCGCGCTACACCGGCAACGCACGCTCAGGCAGCGCGCGCGCCGCGTGGCACACGTTTCTTACGGGACTCTACGACCGAGCCAGCGCGCGCTGAGAGGTCTCAGTGTTTCGCTTGCGCCGCGACGAGCCCTTCGATGGTGCGCGTCGTCATCGTGCCGTCGATCATCTCCTCGTGCTCGAGGAGTCGCTTGTGCAACGCGACGTTGGTGCGAATGCCCTCGACGATGAATTCGTCGAGGGCGCGGCGCATGCGCGTGATGGCCTCGGCGCGCGTCGGCGCGTGCACGATGAGCTTGGCGAGCAGCGAGTCGTAGTCGGAAGGGACGCGCCAGCCGCCATAGACGCCCGAGTCAACGCGCACGCCCGTGCCCCCGGGAGGAAAATACTCCGTGATGAGGCCGGGCCACGGCGCAAAGCTGACGGGATCCTCCGCGTTCACGCGGCACTCGATGGAGTGGCCACGAAAGCTCCACGGACGCGTGTCAGGAAGGTCGAGTTTCTCGCCCGCCGCTGCGCGGATTTGCATCTGCACGAGGTCGAGGCCCGTGACCATCTCGGTCACCGGGTGCTCGACCTGCACGCGCGTGTTCATCTCAAGGAAGTAGAGCTCGCCGCGCTCATCCATGATGAACTCGAGGGTGCCGAGCGACGTGTAGCCGGTCTCCCGGATGGCGCGCCGGATCACCTCGGCCATGGACTGGCGCATCTCGCTCGTCATCGCGGGGCTGGGCGCCTCTTCGATGATCTTCTGGTGGCGCCGCTGCATCGAGCATTCTCGCTCGCCGAGGGTCCAGACACCGCCGTGCTGGTCGGCGATCACCTGGAACTCGATGTGCTTGGGGCGCTCGATGAATTTCTCGAGGTAGACGTCGGGGTTCTTGAAGCCGGACTCCGCCTCGTGGCGCGCGCTCAGGAACGAAGACTCCATCTCGGAGCCGACGCGCACGATGCGCATGCCGCGCCCGCCACCGCCGCCGGAGGCCTTCAGGATGACGGGGTAGCCGATGCGTTCCGCCTCCTCGAGGGCGTGCGTGACGTCGCGGAGCACGGCCGAGCCCGGCAGAAGGGGCAAGCCGAAGCGCGCCGCGTTCGTGCGCGCGGTGACCTTGTCGCCCCACGCGCTCATCGCCTCGGGCGTGGGCCCGATGAACTTCACACCACACTTGGCGCAGAGGCGCGCGAACTCGGCGTTCTCTGACAGAAAGCCGTAGCCGGGGTGAATGGCTTCCGCGGCGGTGATCTCCGCGGCGCTGATGATGGCGGGGATGTTGAGGTAGCTCTTCGACGCGTTGGCGGGGCCGATGCAAATGGCCTGATCGGCGAAGCGCACGTGCAGGGCTCGCGCGTCGGGCTCCGAATAGACGGCGACGGTCTTGATGCCGAGCTCGCGGCACGCGCGGAGAACACGAAGGGCGATCTCGCCGCGATTCGCGATGAGGATCTTCTTGAACACGGCTTAGGCCTTCTTGATGCGGAAGAGCTTCTGCCCGAACTCGACGGCCTTGCCGTTCTGCGCGTAGACCTCGACGACGGTGCCCGAGTGCTCAGCCTCGATCTCGTTCATCAGCTTCATCGCTTCGATGATGCAAAGCGTCTGGCCGGGTCGCACGACGGAGCCGACTTCGCAGAACACCGGCGCGTCGGGGCTCGGCGCGCGGTAGAACGTCCCAACGAACGGGCTCGTCACGTCGTAGGAGTCGGCGTCGGCAGCCGACGGGGCAGGGGCCCGCGCCGCGCCGGACGCGCCCGCGTCGGGAGCTGCTGCGTGGCTTGGGCCGGCGAAGACCGTGGGGCCCGCGTAACGCGCGCCGCGTACGACGCGAAGTTTCAGCGCCTCATCTTCGTGTTCGAACTCTGCGATGTCCTTCTCGATAAGGACGTCGAGGAGCACCTTCAACTTGTCGATGTCCACGTTCACACGGCGACACTAGAGCGAATTTCACAACCACGCTACGCCGAAATCGGGCTTGTCATGCCGGGCAAGCGTGCGCGATTGGAACGGCGTCGATGCGAGCAAACTCGTACGCAGCGCACGCGCTTACGCGCCAAGGCCCGCTCTTCTGAGATGTGCCACCAGGGCTTCCACGGCCAACACGTAGCTGTCTCCGCCGAAGCCCACGATCTTTCCGACGCAGGCCGCTGCGACGCGTGAGCGACGCCGGAAGGGCTCACGCGCCTCCGGATTCGAGAGATGCACCTCGACGGCCGGGAGACGAACGGCCCTCAGCGCATCCGCCAGCGCCAAGGACGTATGGCTGTAGGCGCCGGCGTTGAGGAGGATCCCCTCGAAGGCTCCGCTCGCCTCGCCGATCCAATCGATGAGCGCACCCTCGTGGTTGCTCTGCCGGCAATCCACCGACGCCCCGAGCGAGCGAGCGCGCTCTGCCACGCGCTGGTGAATCGCGTCGAGCGTCTCGGTGCCGTAGATATCCGGCTCGCGCCGACCCAAAAGGTGAAGGTTCGGCCCCGAGAGGCAGAGGAGCCGAACGGCACTGGGGCGACGGCTGGCCATCGGTCTCGCCACGCGTCTAACCGCCCGTCTCGCCAGCCGTCTCGCCGCCCGTCTCGCCGAAGGGGCGCCGATCAGAGCTCGGCGAGGAGCTTCGGGGCCGCCGTTCGCATCATGAACCGGCCCTTGCCGAAGTTGCCCGAGGGGAGCATCGTCAGCGCCAGAAAGTACTCGGAGTTGATCGCGCGAATCACGGTGATCATTTTCTCCGTGTTGACGGCGATCTCCTGAGCTGCGCCGGCGTCGAGCATCTCCGACGCCTTGCCGATCTGGTTCAACACCACGCTCAGCTCGGCTCCGACGGTGTTGATGTCGAACGGAGCGTCGCTGATGCTGTAGGAGTCCACCGGGATTCCGCTGCCGTCCATGAGGAGTCCAGCGATACCGCCATCGGTCTTTTCCACCATGTCGCGAAGCACGGCCTTGAACATGAGAGCCAACGTACGGGGCCGCGCGGCAAACGGTCAACCGCGAAGAGCAATCACCAGACGCGGCGTTCCATGCTCCATCGGGCCCCGACCCTCGGACACCGCTTGACCGCGCTATCGCCGGCGGTTTACCGTCGCGCGACCCGCCGGAAATAGGCTCAATTTTTCACGGGTATTTCGTAGAAAGTCGAAACGACATGCGAGCAAAAGCCGGGGATCCGCCCCGCACGATGGCGCAAAAGATCCTCTCCGGCCGAGCGACGGACCCCACGCTACAGGGGGACGTCGTCGAGGCAAAAGTCGACCAGATCGTGCTGGCGCGCGCGCCGGCGCGGGCGCTGCACCTGGCGCGTGAGATTGGGCTCAAACGAGCCGGTGTTGAGGTCGCGATTGCCTACGACGGCGTTTGCGTGACGGAGCTTGGCCAGGGCGATGCGCTCGACGCCGCGGACTTCGTTGGCCACAACGTCCTAGTCGGCCGGCCCGGCGTCGGCTTTCCGGCAATGACGCACCTCGAACGGTTCGCCAGCCCCGGCCGACTCTGCGTGACCGACGAGCCGCGCCTCGCGGGCGTTGGCGGCATCGGCATGTTGCCCATCGTCGTTCCCGCTCCCATGTTGGCAGAGGCGTTGACGCACGGCCGCGTATGGCTCCGGCCGCCGAGGAGCGTGCAGGTCCTCCTGAGCGGAAACTTCAGGCCGTTCGTCGGCGCGCGCGACGCCGCCATCGAGCTGGTGCGCAAGGGGCTCGGCGACGTCGTCGCTCGTGTTGAGGCGGCGCACCGCGCCCCCGTCGTCCTCGAGTTCGCGGGTCCGAGCGTCCGGCGGCTCTCGGTGTCGGAGCGCGCGATTCTCGCGTCCATCGCTCCCTCCATCGGCGCCGCCGCCGCCCTCTTCGTCAGCGATGAGCGCACCGAGGTCTTCCTTCGCGATCAACGTCGCTCAAAGGCCCACCGCGCGCTGGTGCCCGACGCCGGCGCGCCGTGCGAAGACGTCGTCAGCCTCGACTTCGGCACCGTCGATCCGATGCTGCTCGACGAAACCGGGACGCCGCGGAGCGTCCGCGATCTCGCCGGCAAGCCGGTCTCGCAGGTCATCCTCGGCGGCGACGGCGGGACCACGCTCCGCGACCTGTTCGCCGTCGCGATGTTGCTCAAGTCGAAGCGCGTTCCCTCGCGACTCGAGTTCCTCCTTGCCGTTCCCTCGCGGCAGGTGCTCGAGGTCCTCGGAGCCGGTGGCGCGTTGACCGATCTCATCGCCACGGGGGCGCGGCTCGTCGAGCCCGACGCTCGCCTCGCGACGGGCTCGATGTATCCGCCCGTCGCTGGTGGTCTTAGCGTGCGCACCGTTGATCGAGAGCCCCGCCTGGGTCCTCACGCAGGACACATCGTGGCCTCAGCGGAGACGGTCGCGGCCGTCGTCGCGACAGGTGAAATCACGGACCCGCGCACGTTCAAGCGACCCGTCCGCGTGACCGTGCCCCGCGTCCTGCCGACGGACGACGTGCTCGTCGTCCGCGACCGAAAGGGAACCGAGGCCGCGCCGAAGAAGGAGCCCCCGGATCTCGCGCTCGCGCCTGCGTGGAAGGCGGCGCAGGCGCTCGAGGTCGTCGACGCAGCGACCTTCGAAGGCGGAGCCAAGGCCGTCGTCGCCGTTGCGGCGAGCGTCGACGAGACGCGGGCCCTTGCGGCGCGCGTCCTCGAAGGGCGGGCCGCTGGCCTGCGCGCGGTGCTCGCGGCGGCGATGCCGAGTCCTCTCGCGACCATCTTCGGCGCCGCCGGCGTCTTGCCGCTCGAAGGCTTGGCCCCGAAGGGCTCCGCGGCTAAGGGCAAGGCCGTTCAAGTGCCGGCGCCGGCAGCGTTCGCAGACGGCCCGCAGACCCTCGCCATGGGCTCAGGAAAGGTCCAAGCCACGGCCCGCCTGACGGCCACCGAGCGCGGCTGGCTCACGGCGGGTGCGATCCGAGCGAAGACGAAGGCGTGAGGTCGGCCTCCTGTGGGCCGCGCTTTGCTTACCGCTACCGCGGAAGGTAAGGGTTAGCCTCGCGCGCTCGGACGAGCCTCGCGGCGTCGGAAATGCGGACGCGCCCCGCGACGATCTGCACCGTAACGTCAACGGTGCGGTTCACGTCTTCGTGGCGTCCGAGCATCGCGACGGTCCGTAGCGGTTCGGCACCCACGTCGACGCCCACGAGAAAGCCCGCCGCATCGAGCAAGAGCTGCGCCCGTGTGGCGCCTGAAAACGCGGCTGGCAACGCGCCAACCAGCTCGAGGTCCAGGGCGTCCTTGTTGGCGTCAAAGGTGAGGGCCGCCACTCTCTCTTCCCGCAACATGGACCGATGGTACGCTGCGTGGACGCTCATGTCCCGCGGACGCCTCACCAAACAAGAGCTCGGTTGGTTGCTCACGCAAGAAGCGAAGGGCGCAGCCCAACGCCTGCGCTTGGGGGTTCAGGGCTTGAAGGGGGCCGCGGTCGTCCCCTCGGCGGAGCCCGTGGGTGCGGAGGTCCAGCTGGACGCCACGCTCGACGCGCTCGACGACGCCATGCGCGTCTTGTCGACGTTGCACGGCCCGGCGACGGGACGCGGCCGCCGTGGGCGCATCGATCTCGCGGCGCTGCTCTGGGAAATCGCGCCCGACGCACACATCTCCATTGAGCCCGGCAGCGGTACCGAGGTGTTCGGCGAGGAGAGCGAGCTGCGGCGAATGCTCCAGGTCCTTGTCGGCCATGAGTCCGGGGCCGGCGCGTCGGTGACCATCAAGCGCGATGGCGACGAGGTTCGTGTCTCCGCGGTGCTGGGCCCCGACAGCACGGCGACGTCCGACACCGAGCGCGCCCTGCTCAGTCGCATGGCGCTCCGCTATGGCGGCCGGTACGAGCTCGACGGCGGCGCCGAAACCCTGGCCTTGCCGGCAGAAGGCGTGGCCGAACGGAGCGAAGCGGAGAAGCTCCGTAAGGAGCTAGACGAGGCCAAAAAGCAGGGCGAAGCGTACGCGCGCGAGCTCGCGCAACTCGTCGACACCGACGAGCTCGCGGGCGGTCCAGCCCGAACCTCGCGCAGCGTTCACGGCGACGGTCTGGGCAGCTTGTTGCGACTCTCGCGCGGGATCGCCGGCGAGTTGCGCGGCGTCTTGGCGGGGGCGGCTCATGCTTCGTCCCAGAAGGCGGGCAAGTCCGAGACCGACGATGATCGCGGTGAAGGCGTGCGACGCGCCCTTTCGCGCGCGCAAGGTGTCGTCGGCATGTTGTCGAGCTTCGGAGAGCTCGATCCCGCGGAGCCGCACGGCAACGTCGACATCGTCGACGTGGTTCGCGAAGCCATCCGATCGGTGGGAGGCCGCGCGGCGCGTGGCGAGGTTGTCCTTCGCGTCGAGGCCGAAGGCCCGCTTCACGTGCGCGCTGCGCCCCGCGCGACCGACGTGCTCGTGCGGCAGTTGGTCGAGCACGCCATCGCGGCCTCCGCGCGCGGCACAGAGGTGGTCGTGCGCGTCGTCGCCGCCAAGTCCGGCTGCCTCGTCCACGTCGACGATTCCGGGTCCACGTTGCCGGCCACGGCGCGCGTTCCGCTCATCGAGCTTGAGATTGAGCCGGGCACCTACGCGCGACCTTCGGCCGTACCGCTGTTCATGGCCGCAGAAATCGCTGGGTGGCAGAATGTGGGCTTCGAGCTGGCCGACGCGCCCGCCGCCGGCCTTCGCGCGACCCTGTCGTTCCGCGGCATCTGATATCGTTCAGGCCATGCAGATCCTCGTCATCGAGGACTCGGACTCGATCGCCGCCATGATCACCGCCCTCGTGAGCGGCCGAGGCCATGAGGTTCGTGGCGCCGCTTCGGGGGCTCAGGGCCTTGAGGCGGCGGCATCCTTTGCGCCGGACATCATTCTCATCGACTGGGCGCTCGGAGGCGCCATCAGCGGCCCCGAGACCTGCGCTCGCCTTCGTCGTGAGGCCTCGACGCGAGAAACGCCGTTTCTGGTCTTCGGCGACACCGACGAGGAGGCGAAGCGGCAGGCCATCGATGCGGGAGCTCTCGCGTATTACACGAAGCCGTGGAGCGCTTTGGCACTCCTCAAGGAAATCGAGAGCGTCCGCCGGCGCTCCTCCGGACGAATCCGTCTGCGCTGAAGGCGTTGGCGTCGCCGCCGTCGAGCGATATGCTCGGTCGCCGTCCGGGCACATGAAGGGCCCGCTCGAACCTGCATCATCCCAGGGGAATCCAATGCACGAGGAAGATCTCGCCATCGTCAAAGGGCTCGTGCCCGTTGCGTGGGCCGACGGACAGTTCGCCGACAAAGAGAAGGAGACGCTCGACGCCTTGCTCGATGCCTTCGGCGCCACCGCCGAGGAGAAGGCTCAGCTCATCGAGTACGCCAAGGTCAAGCGCTCCCTCGACGACATCAACCTGCAGGATCTGTCGGCGGAAGATCGCCGCATGTTGCTCCAGCACGCGGTCCTGTTGACCTGGGTCGACGGTTCCCAGGCTGCTGAGGAGAAAGCGATCCTCGACCAGCTGGCGAGTCGTCTGAAGATTCCCGACGAGGAAGCCCGCTCGATCATCGAGGTGGCGACGGCTCGGGTGAAGTCGCACCTGAAGCTCCTTTAGCCGGTCGCGCGCACGCTTCGACGTTGCACCCCGACGCTTGCCTCCAGCAACCGCGTCGGGGCAGGCCGTGACTACTTCGCGCTGACCTTAGCGGTCTTCGCGTTGGGGCCGCTCGGCGAAACGACGAAATCGGACTCGCGGACCACGAGGCGTTTGCGAAGGGAAGGGGTGCCCGCGACGAGCACGTGCGTGTCGCCGGCGCACGGCAACCGTTCAATGAGCGCCTCCGGCCCGAGGCCAACGAGCAACCAGACCTCTGCGCCTTTTGGTGACGCGACGACCCGAACCACGCCGGGCGCGCCTTCGCCGCCGGCGCTGCTGCCGGGCTCCGCAGGCGGCCAGGGGTCGACGGCGCCTCTCGCCTTCGACGGGTCAAGCTGGATCGCGAGCTCGTAACGGGGTCGCCCGTCGCCGGACTTTTCCCAAGCGCCGCCGGCCGGGATCACGGCGCGCTTCGGCGCGTGCGACTCGGCCGTCGCGACGAACTCGAGCCGCGTCCCGACGGGCATGTGATCGACCTCAACGGGCGCCTGGCCGATGCGAAGGAGGATCTCCGATTTGTCGGGAGCGCCCTCCACCTGGAGCGAAGCCTTGCACGCCCGAGGTGGCGAGGAGGGGACCGGCGCCGCCGAAGGCTGGGTCGGGCCCTTCGCGACGGGCGGCGCCGTGGCTCGCATCAGGAGCAGGTATCCGCCGGCGCCGAGGAGGACAGCGAGCACGAGGCCGAGGATGACGTCCAGGAGGCCGCGTCGCCGTCGCACCTCGCCGTGTCGAATCGATGGCGCCGTAGGCAACGCCCGCTCATCGGCGAACGACGGTGCCTTCGGTGCCGCTTGGGGCCGCGCAGGTTCCGAAGCTTTCGGCTTGGCGCGCGGCGGTGCCGCAGGCTTTGGCGGGTCCCGCGGGGCTGCTGTTGCGGTAGCCTTCGTCGCCGGCAGCGCGGCGGCGGGCGCGGGCATCGCGGCCTTCGCATCCTCCTTCGACAAGGCGAGTAGCTCCTCGACGGACTCCCCTTCGGCCTCGGTGGGGGAGGTGCCCGTCAGGGGCGGCGGGGTTGGATCGACGCCGACGATGGCCTTGAGATCGCGGCCAACGGCGCCGTCACCTTTCTCGTCCGACACACCGAAGCTCGAGAGGAGCTCGTCGACACCGTCGCGAGGGGCTTCCTCCACGGGCTCAAGATCGTCGTCCTCCGCCGCCTTTGAGGCCGTCGGTGCCGGTGCCGGCGCCGTTGCCGGCGGGCCAGCGACGGGCGGCGGGGACACCGCAGGGGCCACGGGGACGCCGCGCGGCTTGGTGACCGCCTCGTCGAGCTCATCTTGAGGCGGAGGAGCGAGCGGCGCGGCGCTCTCACGCGTTGTGCCTGGCAGGGCGCGCAGCCGCGCCGCGTCCGCATTGGACAGCTCGACGGTTGGAAGGTGGTCGCTGATGGGCCGCTGCAGCGCGGCCTTCTTCTCCGACTGAGCCTCCGCCTTCTGTTCCGAGGCGGGCTTGCTCGGTGACGCTTCGCGCATCACCGCCGGCTCAGGCCGCTTGGCGGCCGTCGGCTGTTCGTTTTCGGAAAACGAGGGGGTCGAAGGGCGTCGACTCTCGGTGCGCCCACGCTCGGGAGGAGGAATCGATGCGTTGCGGCCAACGCCCTGAGTGACGCGCTTCACCTCGCGCGCGAGGCGGGCGAGCGCGCGGCGGCCGGCGGCGCGGTTAACAGGGATGAGGGCCGCCTCCAGCTCGCGGGCCAAGGCCGCCGTGCCGCTCCCCGAGGCCTTCCTTGCAGCGAGCCCGAGGGCCGGGGTCTGCGTTCCTCCGGCTTCGAGCAGCAGCCCCAAGAACGCGCGAATGGTTGGCTCTGCGTCGCCGTCCTTTTTTAGGCGAACGAGCGCCACCGTGCCTTCGTCGCTGACGTAGACGTGGCTTGCCTCAAGCTCGCCGGGGCCGCTGCTCGCGCCTTCGGCCATTTCGAGGGCGAGGTACCCGGCGAGTTCAGCCGCCAGCGGGACCCGCCTCGCGGTCACCACCGCGAGCACCTCTTCCAACGTCACGGAAGTTTCTAGGGGCCCGCTCATGTCGCCTTCCGCTGCGTCGTATCCTCGCAGGGAGGCTACGCGCGGCTCTGCCCCTTGGTCTAGCGGTCTCCCGCGGCCAAGTCCTCGAGAAGCTTCTCGACGGACGCGAGGTTGTTCTCGATGGCTTCGAGGATGATGCTCGTCATGGTCGTGCTCGAGCCACGCAGGGCCTCGTAGTAGCGCTGCCGCTCTGTCGAGTGGACGATGGCCGGCGGGTAACCGCCGCGCAAGAGCAGCATGTTCATGAAGAGGCGCGCGACCTTCCCGCTGTCTTGCGTGAACGGGAACACGCGGAGGATGTCGTAGTGGGCGCGAGCCGCGAGCCGCACCGTGCTCCGGGACTTCTTCGTCTCGGGGTCGTTCACCCAATCGATGATCTGCCTCATCTTGTAGGCGATCTTGTCGGGCGGCGCGTACTCGTGGAAGTAGAGCCGGTGCTGCGGAATGTCCTTCCGATAGCGCGCCGTCTTCACGTCGCCTTCCTCGGGATGGAGCGTCACGTAGAGGCGCTTCAGGTGGTCGAGCGTGATGGGCGCCTTGACGGTCTTGACCGCCAGCTCACGCACCACGTTGAGGGCCTCCCGATGCCTGCGAATTTCTTCGCACACCGGCTGCATGTTCGAGTCGACGACGGCGACCGTGCCGTCCATCGCCGTTCGCAGCTCTTGGTAGGTGTAGACCACGCCCTCGATGGCGGCGTCGTGGTAAATCCACGACATGTCTAGGTTCTCCCGATACTGCTGCTGAAATTCGGCAGGCGCCTTCTGAAGCTCGCGCTCCAGGTACGCCGTGCGCTCCTCAATCGACTGCGGGCGCGGCGGCGCCGGCGGCGGCGCCGACTTGGCGGGCTGCTTCGGCGCGGAACCTTGCTTTTTCTTTGCGGGCGTTCGGGGAGGCATGCGCGCCGGTCTAGGGTAAGAACTCGCGGCGCTTGGGCTCCGCTGGCAAGCCCTTGAAACGCCAACATTTATTGCCGAGGAGCCCCCCCGGCGCAGGTGCGCAGCATAATCAGACCGCCGGATTCCCGTCAAGCGCGGTCCAAAGCTATTCATTTGTTCAATACTGAACGCGCGTGCTAGTGTCTGCGGATGTTGCTTCAGCTGTCGGTTGCCAACATTGTCACCATCGAACGGTTGGTCTTTGAGCCAGCCGTGGGCTTCAACGTTCTCACCGGCGAGACCGGTGCTGGCAAGTCGATGCTCGTGGACGCGCTCGGCCTCGTGCTTGGCGGTCGCGCCCGCCCCGACATGGTTCGGGCGGGCGCCCGCGAAGCGGAGGTCGACGCGCTCTTCGAGCTCCCGCCCGGTTCGCGCGCCGCCGCGTGGTTGGAGGCGGCCGGCATCCCAGGAGGCCGCGAGCTCGTCGTGCGTCGCGTCGTCATGTCCGAGGGACGCAGTCGGGCCTACCTAAACGGCCGCCTCTCCACGCTCGCCCAACTCGCCGAGCTTGCACCCGAGCTGTGCGACATCGCCTCGCAGCACGAGAGCGTCACCCTGACGGACGCGTCGACGCATATCGAATACCTCGACGCCTTCGGCAAGCTTGACGGCGCGCGCGCCGAGCTGGCCCGCCAGGTCGACGAGCTCGCCGAGATCGACCGCGCGCTGTCGGCCGCGCAGGAGGCCGCGCGTGGCCGCGCCGAGCGAGAAGACTTCCTCACGTTCCAGGCGAAGGAGATCGACGAGCTCGAGGTCCGTCCCGGCGAGGAGACGACCCTTGAAGAGGAGTGCGCGCGCCTTCGCCACGCCGACAAGCTCGCCAGCCTCAGCCGGTCGTCGTCGGAGCAACTCTACGAAGGCGACGGTTCGGTCTGCGACGCCCTGGGCCGCATCGTGTCGACGCTCGCCGCCGCCGCGGCCATCGACGCCAGCCTCGCGCCGCTCTTGCGCACCGCCGAGGTGGCCCGTACCGACCTCGCGGAGCTCGCGCGCTCGCTCAGCCGGTATGGCGACGGCATCGACGTGAATCCAGCTCGTCTCGGCGCCCTCGAAGACCGGCTTGCCCGACTCTCGAAGCTCCTCCGCAAGCACGGACCGACCGCCGAGGATGTGCTCACGTACCGGCGAGAGATCGGCGTTGAGCTGGCGTCGCTGGATCAGGTTGGCGACCGCATCGCGACCCTGACCGCCGCTCGCGAAGAAGCGCACGCGCGTGCCGCCGCGGCCGCGCGTGCCCTCTCGAAGAAGCGGCGCTCGTCGGCCGAGCGACTCGCCCGCGCCATCGGCCAAGAGCTCGCCATGTTGGGCATGGGCCGCGCGCGCGTCGTTGTCGACGTCGCGCCGCTCGGCAGTTCGCATGGCAGCATCGACGTCGATGGCGCGCGGCTCTCACGCGCCGGGGTCGATCGTGTTGAGTTTCTCATCGCTCCCAACCGCGGTGAGGAGCCTCGTCCGCTGCGACGCATCGCGAGCGGCGGTGAGCTCTCCCGGGCGCTGCTGGCCATCAAGCGCGTGCTCGCCGACAGCGGTCCCGCGGGCTTCTACGTCTTCGACGAGGTGGATGCCGGCGTGAGCGGCGCCATTGCAGAGGTCATCGGGCGCGCCATCGCGGATGTGGCTCGGCATCGCCAGGTGCTCTGCATCACCCACCTGCCACAGATCGCCGCGCTCGCCGACGCTCACTTCGTCGTTGAAAAGTGCGAAAGTCAGCAACGGACCTTCACCGCCGTGCGCCGCCTCACCGACGCTGATCGCGTCACCGAAGTCGCCCGGATGATCGGCGGCGTGCGGGTCGGCGACGCCGCTCGCAAGGCCGCATCAGAACTCCTCGCCAGTCGGCGCGCCTAGCTCAGAGGGCGAAGACGTTCGCGACGTTCTCGCTCATGCGAAGCGGCTTGCCCCGCTTGGTCAAGATCTCCGCGCCGCTGCGCGTGACGAGAACGGTGTGCTCGAATTGCGCTGAGAGCGAGCCGTCGGTCGTGCGGACGGTCCACTTGTCGAGCTCGTCGACGACGACTTCGTAGCCGCCGATGTTCACCATCGGTTCGATGGTGAAGACCATGCCCGCTCGGAGCCGCTCGAGCGTTCCGCGCTTGCCGAAGTGCTTCACTTGCGGTGGCTCGTGGAACTTTCGTCCGATGCCATGACCGACGAAGTCGCGCACCACACTGCAGCCGGTCCCCTCGACGTATTCCTGGATCGCGGCACCGATGTCGCCGAGGCGCGCGCCCTCGCGGACTTCGGCGATGCCGAGCTCAAGAGCCTTGCGCGCGGTCTCCGTCACGAGTCGGGCCTCGGCGCTGGGGGCTCCGACGTAGAACGTGGCCGAGGTGTCGCCGTGGAAGCCGTTGAAGAGGGTCGTCACGTCGACGTTCACGATGTCCCCGGCGCGCAGCACAGCGCGGCCCGGGATGCCGTGGCAAACGACGTCGTTGATGGAGGTGCAGACGCTCTTGGGGAAGCCTTTGTAGTTGAGCGGCGCCGGGTAAGCGCCGCGGCGCAGCGTGTCTTCGTGGACGAGCGCGTCGATCTCGGCGGTGGACATGCCTGGCCGCAGGTTCTCGCCGACCAACAGCAGCGTCTCGGCGGCCATTTGGCTCGCCACACGGATGCCATCGATTTCTTTCGGGCTCTTGATCTCGACTGCCACGGGGTCAACGTTCCCCGCGCTTGGTGCCGCGTCAAGCGATCCCACGTCCGCGGCGCAGAAAAAAAAGGGCTATTTTGGTCCTGGTTTGGCGACGCCCCCGTCGATGGGCGCGACGCGGTCGAGCGAGAGAGCTTCTCGCACGGCGGCCGATGTGGCCGGCTCGTCGGGCAGCAGGTGAAAGTGAACCGCGACCTCGCCGTTCTCGTTGGTGTAGGTCCGCATGAACGCGATGACCGCGCGCCCTCCGATTCGGCCCTCGACGGCGCGCACCATGCCGAACGAGCGACTGGTCGCGTCAAGCTTGAGCACGATGCCCGACGCGGGACTGGCTGCGCCCGCCAGCACTTCGACGACGCGGAGGCCCAGCTCGAAGCGCGCTCCCTTGGCGGTGCCGGTCACCGAATCGATCCGCGCTCGCACGACGGTGTCGCTGGTCTGCGCGCGCTCGAAGAGCGCGGGATCGTTTCGTGCCGGAAGCGAGGGCGCGTCGTAGGAGACGCCCACGATGCGGGGATGCACGAGATCGTCGAACAGCTCGGCTTCGCGCTGCGAGTACAGCGGATAGGCGGGCGTCGCCGCTGCGCCCGACGCGCCGCAGCCGCCATAGAGGAGAGCGCCGACCAAGAGCAGAGGAACAACGCGACGGACTAGCAACGTGGGGCCAGTGTAGGGGAAGGATGCGAAGGCCGCACTTTTGCGGGGTTCGCGGTTTGAGTTCAAGAATTCGACGGCTTGGTACGTCCAACGGCCAATGCTAGGGTGTTTTGCGCCCTCCGCTTGGCCGCGGCCCCAAATGCGCGGGCCTCGCCACGCTGCCAGCCTCTCGAGGAAAGACATATGAATCGTCGACTCTACGGTTGTTTTCTGGCTCTCGTCCTCGGCACCGTCGCGGTGGATGCCCTCGCGGCCCCCCCCGCCAAGCCGCCGGCCAAGCCAGCCGCGGGCAAGGGAGCCAAGGCGCCAACCAAGGAGGCCACCACGGTCGCGTCGCTGGCGCCGATGCTCGACGGCCTCAAGTGGGGCATGTCACCGGAAGAGGTCGTCAAGCAGCACAATCAGGTGCAGGGCATCTTCGACAAGGAGTTCAACGAAGAGCTCGTCGGTATGTCGAACGGCATCAAGATGCAGGAGAAGATGGCCGAGCGAGAGACCGCAAAGATCGCGTTCGCGTCGATCAAGCGCTTCGACGCCGCTTCCCACATCGTTTATCCGGGCCTCGAGGGCGAATACACCCACGGAAACAAGGAGGCAGCGCACATCCGCGACGGCCTCAAAGGTCGCAAGGGCGACCGCCGCTTCTTCTTCTACATCGGCGAGCGCCTGTGGAAGATCTACGACGTCGTCACGTTCGGCACGCAGAACGGCCAGACCTTCGAGGAGGCGTCGTCGAAGATCGCCGCCAAGCTCGGCGCCGCCGGAACGCCGATGGCGGCGGCGGCGGACAAGGGCATCCCGACCGCATTTCTCGGATGGCAGGACGCCACGACGCAGCTCCGGCTCATCGAGCGAGAAGGCGACAAGAAATTCGTGATCGTGCTCGAGGACAAGGCCACGCTCTCGGCCATTCCGCAGCTGCGGGTGCGCAAGGACGTTGACCCTACGGCCGAGCTCGGCGCCGACGTGGCGGCCGCGACCCGCGGAAGCCTCCAAGACCCGAGCCAGCAACAGAAGACCGACAAGACGCCCGCCGACAAGAAGACCGGCAAGCCGCCCGCCGCGAAGCGGTAGCGACGGCGCCGTGACGGGGCGTGATGACCGGGGGCCAGCGGCAGGCTGGCCCTGGTCACTCGCCGAAGGGCTCCGCGCCTTCGGGAATACGCAGCCCCGTGGTGACGCGCAGACGGATCTTGGGGATCACGGTTTGCAGGGCCGGTTCGAGCATGCGGTCGCGTGTGAACGCGACGCCGGGGCAACCCGAGCACGTGCCGCTCAGGTGCACGTGCACGTCGTCGGTCGTGACGCTGACGAGGTGAAGCACACCCCCATCGGCGCGCACGAGCGGCGCCAGGGTCTCGGCGCATAACTTTCGAACGAGATCGCGCGGATCGCTCACGGGAGCGGAGACGATATCACGCCCCGGCGAGCGTGAAAGCCTGTCGGAGGAGCATCCCGCGGATTCGTGGAAACACCGAAGTTTCCGCCTCTCCGCCGGGCGGCGTCGGGCGCTGATGGCGTCCGTTGGCATGGCGCCCGGGCGCACGTGTATACTCGCCGCTGAGCTCCGCCCTCGCGCGGCTCGATCGGTGGACGTGACCACACGCTATAGGCTCCGCTTCCTGTTGCAGGAGTTTGATCTCCCGAAGGGCGAGACCCTCATCGGTCGAAGTGCCGAGTGCCACGTCACGATCGAAGACCCGCTCGTCTCCCGTCAGCACGCGCGCATCATGCTGGAGGGCGACGCCGTCACGTTCGAAGACCTCGGCAGCCGCAACGGTGTGCGCATCAACGGCTTGCCCGTCAAACGCCCCGTGCAGCTCCGTGACGGCGATCGCATTCGCATCGGCACGCAGGAGCTCGTCTTTTGCCGCGTCGGGCAGTCGGCCATCTCGAACAAGACCACCGGCTTCCTCCGGTATTGCGCGCATTGCCGCTTGCCCTACCCGCAGGAGCTCGCCGCGTGCCCGGCCTGCGGAGCGACGGAGCAGACCGACGAAGAAGAGACGCTGAGCGGCCAGTTCGGGGCGAGCTCGAAGCACGCGTGGAACGTGCAGCTCCTGCTCGAGGTGACCGAGCGCGCCGTCTCCCTTGGGCGGAGCGAAGACGCGCTCTCGATGTTCGAGCGCGCTCGCGCTCAGGTGGAAGAGCGCTTGAGTCGCGGCGGCGCCGTGTTCCCTACGGAGATCTCGGATCTCGTCGTGACGGCCTCGCACGTGTCCGAACTCGCGGGTGATCCGGCGCTCCTCGCTTGGGGGCTGAAGCTTCACGTCCGCGTCCCAAGCCCCATCTCGGAAGCGGAGACGCACGCCATCGCCCGCGCCCTGACGCGGCACCGAGCGGCTCTCGAGGGCCCGGTCCAAGAGGTCGTGCGGTCGCTATCGAGCTTGAGCAGCGAGCTGCAAGGCGAGGTCGCTCAGTTGCGCGCACTTCTCGAGGAGGCGCGCCAATGACCCTGATGTTCACGCGGCTCGGAACCCCAATCTAGGCCGCCGCAATGCGCTTTCGCTTGCGCTACATGCAGCACGACCTCGAATTGCCTGACGGCGAGTTCGTCGTTGGCCGCAACGCAAGCTGCCAGCTCTCGCTCGACGACCCGCTCGTCTCGCGCCGTCACGCGAGGTTCCTGGTGGGCGAGGGCGTCGCCATCGAAGACTTGCAGAGTCGCAACGGCGTCCTGGTGAACGGCCAGCGCATCCACGGCAAGACGGCCCTTCAGGTCGGCGATCGCATCCTCATCGGCACGCAGGAGCTGGCGTTGCTCGTGGCGCATGAGTCGCACGAAGGCCGGGCGCGGCTGAAAGCGACCATGCCCAAGGTGGAGGCGGCCGTGGTCGCCCCAGTGACGCCGCCGCCGCTCCGAACGGGGACGTCCGCCAACGGACCCGAGTCGTCGGTCTCTGACGAATTCGAGACGAGCATGGTCCGGCGCGCCGACGCCTTCAACCTCCTCGCGGGAGTCGCGGAGAAAGCGCTCGCCATGGGCCGCGTGCTCGAGGCGGAGCGCCTCCTCGCGTCGCCCCTCACGGACGTCATCGAAGCGAGCCGGGCGGGCAAGCGGGTCACGTCTTCGCTCGTCGATCAAGCCGCGCGCTTCTCCGCGAAGCTCGCGACGGCGACGGGGAAGGGCGCCTGGGCGGACTACGTCGTTGAGCTCTACGCGGCTCAAAACAGGCCGGCGCCGGCTCCCGTCATCGACGAACTCTACAACGCGCTCCGGCGCGTCACGTCGATCGACGTGCGCCGCCTGAGGGACTACATCGAGCAGCTTCGCGCTCGCGCGGCGCAATTCGGGCCCGCCGATCGCTTCCTCATTCAACGGCTCGAGGGCCTCGAGCGCCTGGCCAATCTGCGCTAGGTCGGATTCCTAGCCGCTCGCGGCTCGCCGAGGTTCGCGCGCACGCTGCTAGCGCTTCGGCGGTCGCCGCCGGCCGGGCTCGACGTTGTCGCGCCACGCCAGGTTGGCGCGCGCCGCGAGGGCGACGGCCTCGCGCAGCTCGGGGTCCTCGATTTGTGACAAATGCTCCGCCAGCTCTCTCGGGAGCGCCGCGGGTGCCGGGACGACGCGCGTCGCGCGGCGCTCGGGTGGCCTAGGCGGGAGGTCGAGGGCGCCGACGCGGAAGCGCAGATCGCTCACGGCGAACCCCGCGGCGCGGATCCTTTCGAGGAGCCACGGTTTGAGCATCGCGAGCTCGGTGGCCCACGTGCTCGAGGTGACTTTGACCGTTAAGACGCCGCCCTCAAGGATGAGTGGGCGCGCGCGATCGGCGATGCGCGGGCCCAGCGCCTGAGACCACGCGCGTGTGGGAATCGGGAGCTTTCGAGGCGCGAACCGCGACTCGCCGGCTCGGTCCAAGAGCTCCTCGAGGGGCTCCGGCTGCGGCAGCGAAGGGCGGCGTTTGCGTCGGCGCATCGCCCCGAAAAACTAGCATGCGGATCGCGGTCCGCCCGGGAATTGGGGCCCGCGCTGAAAGCAGCCGTCGGCCGCTTCGACGTGTGCTATGAGCCCCGCGGGAGTCGCTCCGATGTGGGAAATTAGCCAAGAGACGTGTTTTGCCGCTGCTCACCAACTCCGGCTCGCCCCGGGCGAGGGTGAGCGCCTCCACGGCCACAATTGGCGCGTCAAAGCGACCGTGCGCGCGTCGCGCCTCGACGACCGCGGCTTCGTCCTCGATTTCAACGATCTGGGGCGCATCCTGCGAGAGCTCGTGGAGCCGTACGAGCACGTCTTTCTGAACGAGATCGCGCCCTACGATGACGTCAATCCAAGCGCCGAGAACATCGCCCGCGTGGTCGCCGACGCGCTCGCGGCCAAGATCGACGACGCACGGGTCAGCGTGAACCGCGTCGAGCTCTGGGAGAACGACACCTGCGCGGCGACCTACTTCCGGTCCTGAGCGACCGGCGGTCCTTCAGGGCGCCGTAGCGCGAGCTCCCCGGTCGCGGTCGGCTCGAAGAGGGCTCCTCGCCGGTCGGTTGTCCCGGCCCGAACGAAACCGTCGCCGAGCTCGAGGACGTACTGTGAATACGGCTTCGGGCCCGTGGCCCCGTACGGCACCACGAAGACCTCGACGGGGCGCGGCGCTGCACCGAGGTGTGGCAGGGGGCGCTGCTGACAAGCCCGGGCCACACGGGGCGAGCGCTCGCTGTTCACGCATCGCGCGAGCGCCTCACGCGCTTCTCGGTCGGGCTGCAACGTGAGCCAGCGAGCGGCCGCGGCCCGCACGTCGACCGACGTGTCCGTCTTGAGTCGTGCACGTACCTCGGAGGCGCACGTCGCGTTCGCGCGGCCCAGCGCTGCCAACGCGTTGACCCGCACCAGCGGCCGCGGATCCTGCAAGGAAGCGCAGAAATAGCTGGCCGGGACCGCTCCCGCACGCGCGAGCGATGCGATGGCGTTGGTCGCCGCGTCAGCGTCGCCGCTCTTCACGAGCTGAAGGAGCCGCTCACGAACGAGCGCCGGCGGGAACGCGCCCGCTGACCACGCCGCCTGAGCCCGCACCGTCGCGTCGCTGTCAGAGAGCAGGGTCGTCAGGAGCGCGTGCCGCTCCGACGTCGCGGCGGCGCCAAGAACGGTGGCGACCGAGCGGCGGTCGTCTTCGCTGCCCGTGCTCACGAGCCCACCGAGCGCGCCCGAGCCGAAGCGACTTCGCCCGAGCGCAAGGATGAGCGCGTCACGTTCGCCGGAAGCGGCCAGCTCCAGGGACTGCTCGACGCGCGCCGCGGCGGCGCCCGACGTGCTCCGCGACAAGACGCCGGCGAGGGCCACGAGCGTGGCGGCGCGGTCGACGCCGTCTCCGCCATCCATGAGCGTCAAGAGAGCGGCCTCCGCACGGGAGCCGCCCGCGCGGGCGAGCGCCGTCGCAGCTTTGCGTCGCATGTCGCCTTCTGGCGCCCGCAGGAGGAGGAGCAACGCCTCGTCGGCGAGCGGGGCCACGGCACTGTCGGGTGGGCCTAGCTCGGCGAGCGCGTCGACGGCCGCCGCGCGCAGCGAGAGCTCGCGCGCCGACAAGAGCGCGATCAAGGGCTCTGCGGCGCGTGGCGCCCCTGTTCGCCCAAGCAAGCCTGCCAGCGCGCCACGCTCGGCGACGTCCAGCCCACGGACCCGCATCGCGGCCACGATGGGTTCAACGGCACGCCCGTCAGGGCGCGTCGGGGAGAGCAGCGCCGAGGCGGCGCGGATCGCTGCGGCTCGGACGTCGACGTTCGCGTCGGCGAGGTACTCGAGAATGACGGGAACGGTGTCGACGGCGCCCGTCGCGGCGAGGGCTGGCAACGCGGCCGTTGGCTCAAGGGTGCCGCGCCGCAGCGACGCGACGATTCGCCCGGCGTCGGCGGTGGCCCGCAAGGCGCCGAGGATCCACGCAGCGCTCGCGGCGCGGCTGGGCGAGGTCGTCGTATCGAGGAGTTGCCCCACCTCGGCGCGCGCGGCGTCGCCGATCTCAACGAGCGCGGCGCGGAGCGGGCTGCGTTCGGCTCCGGGCATCGCGTCGTCGCCCTGGCCGAGCAAGGCCACGAGGGCGACAACCACTTCTTTGCTCGGAATCTGTCCGAGCGCCCCGATGGCGGCGGCGCGGATCGCCGCGTTCTTGTCGGACGCGAGGCCGGCCAGCGGGCCTGCAGCCGCGTCCCTGCGCAGTCGCCCCAGCGCGAAGATCGCGTCGAGGCGAACCTCCAAGACCGGGTCGCGGAGCAGCAGAATCAACGCCTGCACGGCCCGCGGATCGTCGAGCTCCGCGAGGGCACGGGCGGCGGCCTGACGGACCTCCGACGCCGAGTCTTGCGCTTTGCCGACCACGGGGACGACGGCGCGTTGGTCGCGCTGCTTGCCCAACGACCGCATGACTTGAACGCGGACTTGGGGGCTCGCGTCGTCGAGGTGCCCCAAGAGCGGCGGCACGGCGTCGGCGCTCGGAAACGAGCCGAGCGCGTCGGCGGCGGCCGCGCGCACGAGCGGACTCTCGGTGTCGCCGAGGGCTCGCGCGAGCGGCGTGAGCGCGCCGGCGGACGGCATGGCCCGCGCGACCTCGCAGGCGGCGACGCGCAAGCGCACGTCGCGTTCGAGGAGCCACGGGAGCGAGTGAACGACGGCGCTCTCGATGCGCAGGCGAATGGCGGCCTGCGCAGCCGCTATGCGGACGTCAGGCTCGGGATCGCGCAACGCCTGATCGACGACTCGCTGCGCCTGCAAGGGACTCAGACCGCCGATGCGCTCCGCGGCGGCGCGCCTCGTGATGGCGTTGGGGGCTCGCAGGCCTGACGCGATCTCCTCGACGACGTCGGGCCACACGAGCGCGCGTGCGGCGCAAGCGGAAGACAGCGCCACGAGGACCATCGAAGCCGAGACGAAGCGCCGCACCCGCTCAGGATAGAGCAAAGCGACTGGGCGGGCACACGCGTGGTTTAGGCGAGGCCGACGCGTCGCCGCACGAGCCAATGGGCGCCGAGCAGCGCGGCGGCCACGAGGGCGAACAGCCAAGGCGGGGCGAGGGGGACGACGTGCCGCTCGGCGCTGATGACACTGGCCTTCGGGAAGGGCAGGCGACCGACTTGGTCGGCCCACGAGAACGTGCCCCCGGTGGCCTTCGCGAGACCCTGCAAGCGCTCGGGGTCGGGCCGCGAGTCGGCCCATTCGTCGCCGCCGGCCTCGCAGGCGAAGTCGCGTCGCGTGGCCGGGCCGGTCCCGAGGCGCAGATGGGCCGCGTACCCGCCGGACGGAAGCGCAGGCAACGCGAACTCAACGGTCGCGCCGTCGCCGCGCGCCCGTTCCACCTTGATGGGCTCAGCCTTGCCGTCCAAGCGCCGGAGTTCGAGGGCGAGACGATCGGTCTTTTTACCGCCGCTCGTTCGCACGCGCACCGTCGGCGGCACACCCGCGAGGCAACCGTGCGGGAGTTCGAGCTGGGCCGGCTCGTAGCGCGGGTCGCGCATCAGCCAACCGAGGAGGCCGTCCCAGAGCGCCCCATGACCCCGACCCGCGGTCTTGGCACCCAGCGCGGAGAACTGGAAGAGCCAACCGCCGTCGAGGCCGAGGGCGATGGCGCGGCCGTCGCCTTGATCGCCGACGGCGAGCAGAGGCATCGGCGCGCCCGAGCGTGTCGTTCGCGAAGGGTGCGTCCAGAGCGCGATGCTGCCGGGCCGCACGTCACCGAGGACGTTCGCGCCCGGCATGGGGGGGAGCTCGTCGTCGCTCACGGCGCGCAGCGGTCCGAGCAGCGCGGCTGCGCGCCCCTCTTCGGTCCACAGCGGCGTGACCGTCGCCGTGTCGGCAGCCGTCGCGCCGGACGAGCCGTCGAGGGAGACCGGAAGCACCTCAGCCAAGGGCGTGTTCGCGTATCCGCCAGCGACGAACGAGTTGGGGCCGCCGACCATGATGAGGCCGCCGCCGCCGCGCACGTAACGCGCGAGCGAGGGGAGGTGACGGGTGAGTCGGTAGGGTTGCGCGTCGAAGTCCTGGAGCACCACGGCGTCGAAGGACGGCAGGTGATCCGTGAAGAGCTCGTCGACGGGGAACGGAATGAGCGCCAGGTCCGACTCCGACGCCTGCGCGTTATCCGACGCGGTTCGCAAGATGAAGAACGCCACGACGTCGATCGACGCGTCGCTCTTCAACCGTTGTCGCAGCGCGCGGACGTCGTAGGTCGGACGGCCCGCGACGTGAAGGATGCGGACCCGCTCGCGCGCCACGTGAAGCGTGAGCAAGCGTCGGTCGTTCTCTGGGATCGCGTCGCCGCTCGGGGGCGTAATCGCCACCTCGACGACGCGCGAGCCAGCGCGCTCGAGCGTGATGGTGAGGTCGACGGTGGCGGCGCCGTTCTGTATTCGCGCGACGCCGCTCGCGAGGAGCGACGGCGAGCCGTCTTCGCGGAGCTCACGCGCCGTGACGGTGAGGTTGTCGCACGGCAACGCGTCGGTGCAGCCGACCTCGACCTTCAGCGGTAGGGGGACATGGGCGATGGCGGCGCCCGGCGTCGCGACGTTGCGCACGCTCGCGTCGGGCAACGCTCGACGCGTCGTCGCGATGGTGTGAATCGGCACGCCCAAGAGCTCTCGCGCCGTCGTGCCGACCTCGGCCGAGTCGTCGAGGCGCCCGTCGCTCACCACCACCACGGCCGAGGGACGCTCCTCGGTGCTCGACGCGATGGCTTTCAGCGCCGCGCCGAGATCGCTCGAACGTTCCTGCGCGCCCGCTTCGCCGTCGACGAGCGCGGTAGGAGGACCGTCACCGAACGCGAGCACGGAAATGCGCGCGTTGTCGCTGGCCTTGGAGACCTCGCGCACCGCGCTGCTGCGGTCCTCGTAGCGCTTTCTGCCTCCGTCGCCGGGGAGCGCCATCGACCGCGACGCATCGGCGAGGACGATGACGCGGGCGCCCACGACGCTCTCGCGCGCGGCGATGCGGACGGGACGCAAGACGGCGCAGACAAGCGCGAAGACCGCCAAGAGGCCCGATGCGGCGATCCACAAGGCCGAGCGCTCGCGGCGCCGGCTCAGCTCTACGAGAAGGAAGAGCAGGCTGGCCGCGCCCAGCAAGACGGCCACGTAGACCGCCCACGACGGCAGATCGTGGCTGGCGGCGAGGCGACTTTCGAGCACTAGTGCACCGCCATGAGCGCAAGCGCCGCCCTACGCGGTGCACGAGCGAATTCGCGGGAGCGAATGCACTGGTTGGGCGAAGCCCAAGGGACTCGGCTAGAGCGCATTTCACAACGTGAATGCGCTCGAAACCAGGACCATTCCGGATAAACGGACAGGTCCGATCCCGCTGAAATCGGGCTTGCTTGCCAGCCTTGGCAAGCCCGATTTCGGCGTCGCCCAGTGGTGAAATACGCCCTAGTGCACCGGCGCCTCGCGCAGCGAGACGCCGGGCCGCGGACGTTGATGGAACATCGACGGCGGTCCACTAGGGCTCCGCCGCGGGCGCTGCGCGACGTCGCATCAAGAACTGCGCGTGGACCTGGTCGTCCTTGTAGTTCGAGCAGAGGACGTACATCGCGATGTTGACGGCCAACCGCGTGGCGCGTTCGCGTTGCGCGTCCCCGCCGGGAACGACGGCGTGCTCGAAGCTGCCCGTGGCGCTCTGCGCCAGTGCGCCGCCGAGATCGTGATCCGAAAAGATGACCTGCGTCGTACCCCCACGAAGGATCGCCTCGAGATGCTTGGTCCCGAGGACCCGCGCCTCGCCGCGACGAATCAAATAGAAGGTCTTGAAGACCACGTGCTCGGTCCCGATCTTGATCGGTGCCGAGTCGGGGAGCGCGCGGGCGAGCTCACGCCGCGCGGAAAGGCCGAAGGGCCCCGGGCCTGCCTCTGCGGGCGCCGCGTCGTCGACGAGGAGAATGCCCCCGAGGGCGAAGAACCTACGAAGGCCGGCGATCTCGGCGCCCGTAAGCGGCGCCACCGCCGTGTCGCCGCTCCAATAGAGGAAAGGCGCGTCAGACAAATTTGGATCGCTCGCGCGAACCGGCTGAGACTTCGCGCGCGCCGGCGCGCTGGTGCGCTGCATGAGCTCCCAGGCCCAGCGGCCGGGGGCGGAAGGGCGCGCCGCAGCCGGCTGCGAACCCGTCAAGAGAACGCGCGCGTCGAAGGCGCCCGCATCGCCGAAGGCGCGCGCCGGCGTCGGCACGGCGGCGACAAGCGCGACAACCGCGAAGAGGCACAGCGCGACGACGATCTTCCGCAGCGCTCGTGCATTCATCGTTCGGCGGCCATTCTAGTCCGAGAGATCGCCCGGGTCGACCGCGGCGCTCGCGTCTCGGTTCGGGGGAGGCGCTAGTCGAAGTCTTCCACGTACCACTGGCCTTGCTCTCGACGCAGCTTGACGCGATGGCCCGACGGCGTCTGAACGTTCGCCACGTCGCCGGTCACTTGGACCGGGAGCGTGGACGACTTCTCGAGGACCGTCACCAAGCTCCGGAGGTCGCCCTCGATGGCGGCCCGCGTCGCCGGTGAGAGGACGCGCAGAATGGCCGAATAGCTTCGCCGCGCCAGAGCGCGCCTCAGTTGCTCGAGCGCTTCGTCGGGCGTGCGCGCGCCGCCCGGCAGCGTGCCGGCGGAGGCGACGCGGAACCGTCCCTGCTCCAAGATCAGCGTGGCCTGCTCGCCGTCTTTGAAGCGCACGCGGGCCGACGCGTTCGCCTTCGCCTGCGGGCCCGCGACGGCCCCCGCGTGTTCGCCCAGCTCTTGCCGATCGCGAGCGACGATGGCGCGAAGCTCGTCCCTCGAGATGCTGCGCCGATCCTCCTCCGTCAGCATCTCGTAGAGCGCGTCGGCGTCGCCGGAGGCGGCCGCCTCCCCATAGGCGCGGGCCGCCTCCTTGGGATCCGGTGGGCCGGCTGCGCCGCAGCCCAGCATGAAGGCCCAAGCGGCGACGAAGGTGACCGCCTTGATGCCGCGGAGCCCGCTCATGCTCGTCCCTCCCGGTCGGCGATGACGACGTCGACGCCGAAGACCTCGCGCATGAGCCCGGACTTGGCTTTCACGGTCCACTCCTCCAGCTCGCGCTCGTCATCGCCGGTGACTGTGAGGACCAACTTGGAGCGATCGAGCTCGGCGCGCACGGTCTTCACCTTTCCCGCGTGTTCGCGGTCGAGCGCGTCGGCGATGCGAAGGATCGCTGCGAGGGCGCGCACCGTAGAGCGCGCGTCTTTGCTCAACTCGGAGAAGTTCGGGTGGGTCGGGTCCGGTGAGCTCTTTCGGTGATACCGCGCGACGTTCGCCACGATGGCTCGCTCATCGGGCGACAGGCCCATGATGTCCGAGTGGAGGATCAGGTAGTGGCTGTGCTTGTGGTGCCCGTCGTAGCGCACGAAGTCTCCGATGTCGTGCAGCAGCGCGGCGGCGCGGAGCAAGAGGCGCGGCCGACGCCCCAAGCCGTGAAGCTCCTTGAGGTCATCGAAGAGGCGAAGCGCGAGCTTCTGGACGAGCTCGCCATGCGCTTGATCCCAGTGGTAGCGAAGGCCGAGGCGCGTGCACGCGGCCATGACGACGTCGGCGTCGCCGGCCTCGTCCCACGCGTCGAAGTACTTGTCGATGAGCTCCTCGAGCATGCCCTCTTTGAGGCCCACGCCGGGGGCCACAAAAGAGGTGGCGCCGAGCATCTCGCAAAGCCTGAGGAAGATCGCTCCCGCGGGCACGATGGTGTCGGCGCGATCGGGCCTTAGCCCGAAGGCCTTTGCTCGTTCCGTGGCCGACATCGCGCCCAACTTTGCGGACGTCGCGCGGAGCGCGTCCACGTCGACGAGGCGCTCGCTGCCGGGGCCCTTGGCCTTGCCGGGACACAAGTCGGCCATCGTCTCTACGTTGCCGCCGGTCCCAATGACGACGTCGAAGCGCCGCGCGTTCAGCTCGGTACGCGCCTCACCGAGGGTCCGCTCGATGGCCTCGCGCATGAGGCGCCATCTGCGCTTGTCGAGCGGCCCGCTGTCTTTCACGTAGGCTTCGAGGAGTCGAACGGTGCCGAGCGGCAAGGAGACCGAGAACGTGGCGTGGCCGGCGTCGAGTCGCGTCAGCTCCGTCGAGCCACCGCCGACGTCCACCAAGAGGGCGCTTTGATCCTCGAGGGCCAGGCGTCGGCGCACCGCCAGCTGAATCAGGCGCGCCTCTTCGATGCCCTCGATGACCTCGAGCTCGATGCCCGCCTCGCGGCGCGCCCGCTCGACGAGCGTCGTGCCATTTCGTGCCTCGCGCATCGCGCTGGTGGCGACGGCGCGGTAGGCGTCGACGGCCGCGGCGTCCATGAGCTGGCGAAACTCCTTGAGGGCAGCGCACGCTTGTCCAATTGACGGCGGTGCGAGCTTGCCCGTCATGAACACTTCGCCGCCCAAGCGCACGGCGGCGCGGACGCTGTTGATTTCGCGCCAAGGAGCCAATCGCTCTCCGGGCAAGAGCGCCAGCTGCGGCGGGCCGACCCCGCGCCCGGCGCCGTTGGCTTCAACGATGCGTAGGCGCAGGGCGTTGGAGCCCACGTCGATCGCGGCAAAGCGCGGCATAGCTCGGGCGAGTGTAGCCCGGGGGCCCCCCCCCGCCCGGGGGGGGGGGGGGGCGGGGGGGGGGGCGGGGCGGGCCCGTGGCCCCCCCGGGCCTCCCCCCTTCCCCCCGACTCGCGTGTCCAATGGTCGGCGCGAATCGAGGGCCACGCGCCTTCTTCTGATATGAGAGAAGGGTGAGCGTCGCGCCGCGCGGGGAGCCTCAAGTTCGACGGATCGTCCTCGTGGGCCTTGGCCTTACGTTTCTCGGGATCGCCGTCGTCGCAACCGGTAGCAAGGAGCTCGGCGGTCCCATCGTCGCGGCCGGCTGGGCGGTCTTGCTCTTTGGCGTCCACGCCTTCGGTCGCCTCGGGCGCGAAGACGGCGCGTGATCGCCGAGTCGTCGGCGCGTCTAGAGCGGTCTAAAGCTCGCTGCGCAGGACCACGACGCCGGCTTCTGGCCCGAGCTTCGGTGCGCGGATGGCGCCGATGCCAAACACGCGATCGGTGATCGTCGTCGTGCCCTGGTAGGGGCCAGACTGCGTCTTCCCGACGAGATCGCTGTCTGTCAGCGCCTTCTCGTTGACCGGCGGCGTCCGCGGCGCGGTGTAGACGCCCGACTTGTCGAAGAGGCCGACGTAGAAGACCGGCAGCTTGCCGGGATCGCCGCCGCCGCGGGCCTTCTCCGACAGCTCCGTTCGGAGCGACTCCTGAAGGTGATAGGCGAAGCGGCGGTAGGCCCACCCGGTGACGAAGAGGCCTTCGACCTTGCCGCCTTCGCCCTTCACCGGCGCGGCGGCGATCCAATCTTTGTCGGGGCCTTGGTTCGACGCGGCGCCGGGAAACGCGCCCGTCGTCGTCACGTATTCGCCGGCCAGCGCCCGCCGGAGGTCGGGGAAGATCGCCACCAGGTTCTGCCCGGCCATCGCGTCTTGTTCGAGGTTGTTGCGGATGCCGACGCCGGCCTCGTCGGTGAGCGCGAAGAAGGTCGACTTGGCGATGTTGAGGTCAGGCACCTCGCGCCTTGTGCGAATGAGCGCCGCCTTCGCCTGCGCGGGATCCTTCTTGACCTCGGGGCTCTTGGCCAGGGCCGCGCCGAGCTTCGCCGCACCGTTTGGGAGTCCGCGCTCGATCTCCTGAACGTCTCGGTCCGCCAGCCCCGCCAGCCACGCCACGTTCTCTGCCGCGCCCTGGGCGCTGATCTTCCCCGTGTCCTTGCACGCCGAAATCGAGGCCGAGAGGGCCAAGGCGGGAACCAGAGAAAAGAGGCACGCGCGGACGGCCGGGCAGGCGAGTCGGTTCATGGGCGTACCGTAGCGGCACGGGCGTCGCGCCGAAAGAACCCTGGAGCGTTACGCGGCCTTTGCGAAAGTCGGCGCTTCGCGCGACGATTCATGCCCCATCATGGCCGGCCCCGATCGCCTAGGACCCTACGAGGTCCGCGCAAAGCTCGCCGAGGGTGGCATGGCGATCATCTACCTCGGTCGCCGCGTCGTCGGCTCGGGGCCGCCCTTCGTCGCCCTCAAGGTCATCAAAGAAGAGTACGCGAAGAACCCAGAGTTCGTGGACATGTTCGTCGACGAGGCGCGCATCGTCGCGAAGCTCGACCACCCCAACATCGTGAAGCTCTACGACGCGGGCCGCGAAGGCGACCGGCTCTACTTCGCGATGGAGCTCTTGATGGGGCAGTCGCTTTGGAACGTTTGGCAGGCCTGCCGGGAGCGCACGGTGCGCGTTCGCTACGATCTCGCGGCTGACGTGGGCGCCCGCGTGGCCGAGGGCCTGCACCACGCGCACGAGCTTCGTGACGCGAAGGGCGTGTCGCAGGAGCTGGTGCATCGCGACGTCAACCAAACGAACATCTTTCTCACCTACGACGGCCAGGTGAAGGTCATCGACTTCGGGCTCGCAAAGGCCCTCGGACGCATCTCGCGAACAGGCGCCGGCGTCGTCAAAGGCAAGCTCGCGTACATGTCTCCCGAGCAGACCACGGGGCGCCGCATCGATCGGCGCACCGACGTCTTCGCCCTTGGGACGACGCTCTACGAAATCACCGTCGACCAACGGCTCTTTCGAGGCAAAGACGACGCGGCGACGCTGCGCGCGGTCCACGACGCGGCGGTCCCCGACGCGCAATCGCTCGTGGCGGGCTACCCCACGTGGCTTTGGGAGGTCGTCAAGAAGTCACTCGCGCGTGACGCGAGCGATCGCTACCAGTCGGCCGAGGAGATGGCGCGTGCCTTGGATGCCTGTTCGCTCATGGGCGGTCGACGCCTGTCGGCGACCTCTGTCGCGGAAGTGCTCGCGGTCCTCTTCCAACACGAGCAGTCACGGCAGGCGGCCTGGTTCGCGGAAGCGAGCGCGCCGGATCTCGCCGACGCGGCGATGCCCACGCTCCGGCCGCCGACGGCGCACGGCTCGTTCACGCCGATGGGCCTCGTGCTCGCGCCGTCGTCGGAGCTCTTCGCACCGCCGAGCACGCCGCCGGAGGTGCCCGGTGACGCGGCGAAGGCATCCGAAGCGACGCCGCACGAGCTGCCGGCGCCGCCCAAGATCCCGTTCGCGTCGGTGCCGCCGGCGGTGCGACCGGAGGATCCGGACCGCACGACCGCGACCTCGCGCACGCCGCAGCGCACCGGACCAAGCTTCGCCGTCATGCTCCTCGCCGCGTGCGTCGCGATCGGTCTCGTGGGCGCCGTGCTGGCGCTTCTGCTTCGCTGAGGTGACGGAGGCGAGGCGAGGGTCTTGGCCGCCGGAGTTTGCTGCCGGATTCGGGTGCAAACAAAAGTCGGCCTGTGGTAACCGAGAGGAGCGGTTCTCGCGAGAGGCTCGCCGAAGTGGCGGAATGGCAGACGCAGCGGATTCAAAATCCGCCGTCCAACAGGGCGTGAGGGTTCGAGTCCCTCCTTCGGCACAAGGAACGAGACGGATGGTGGTGCCCCGCGTCGGCTCCACGGTCGGCGGCCGACGCGCACCCACTTAATCGCGCGACTCTTGCTGACGAGGGCCTCGTTCGCCGGTAGTTTCGGCGACGATGTCACGGGCGGTCCTATCTCTCCTCGCGAGCGTCGCGTTGGCGGCCGCAGCCTGTCAGGCGTTCCTCTCGTCGCCGGAGTCCGACGCGAACGACGCAACCGCCCCTGCGGTCGATGGCGGCGAGGCCGGCGTTGCCGACGGACCCAGCGAAGCGGCCGACGAGGGGCCGAGCGCGCTTGCCGACGCCGGCGTCGACGCGCCGTTGCTGGTCCGGTGGTGCGACGGAGGCGCAGCCACGCTCTGCGCCGACTTCGACGATCCCAATTGGCGAGACTCTTGGGACGCGAGCGGCCCACCGCTCGGGGGTGCCCTCGAGGTCGTCGATGGCGCGTTGCGGACGAGCGTGAACATGGCGCAGGGCGCCACGGCCGCGGCGCTGGAGCGTGTCTTCTCGCAGCCCATCAACCGCGTGACCGCCGCGTTCAACCTTCGCGTCGTGCAGATCGCCCCCACGGCGTTCGCCCAGCTCTTCACGTTGCGGCTTGAAGGCTCGCCGTTTCAGGTGTCGCTTTACGCGGGCGACCGGGAGGTCGCGGGTGGGTCGGATGCCGGCGCCCCCGACGGCAGCACCATGCCGCTCGGTCTCAACGAGTGGCCCCTCAACCCTGACGGTGGCCAGTCGGAGTTCGCCGTCGTGAACCGTCCCGCGACAGCTGGCCCCATCCTCGACGGCGCCTGGCATCGCGTGGAGGTTCGCTTGGCGAACCCGGGCCAGTTTGGAGTCGCGTCGGGGACGCTGCTGGTCGACAACAACCTCGCCGCGACGTTCCAACTGTCCTTCCCTCCCATGGTCGGCCCCCTCCGGGTCTTCGCCGGCCTCAGCTACGTGGTCTCGCCGCTTGGCCCCACCGTCGCCGAATACGACAACTTCGAATTGGTCGTCGAGTAGCGCCCCGCCATTCCCCTTGGCACGCCACATGCTGCGTGCTATTCGTTCCGGCCCTTTCGCGTCACCGGCGAAATCAAGGACTTATCCATGCCCAGCGAAGCGATTCAGTGCAGGCCTCTCGAAGTCGTCGTTAGCGACCGAGGGATCGAGCGCGCCATCAAGATGCTCAAGCGAAAGCTCGCCTCGGAGGGTGTCCTCCGCGAGCTCAAGATGCGACGCCACTACATGAAGCCGAGCGTCAAGCGCCGCAAGAAGCAGGCGGAAGCCGCTCGTCGCCGCCGCAAGCGAGCGAAGATGGACGCCGCGCCGCCGAAGACGCCGTGAGTCCCTCCGCGCCGAGCTCGTTCGGCGCGGTTTCTCTCTCGTCGCCGCGCGCCCGCTCCGCGCTACCCTGAGGCATGGCCTCGGAGGTCGCGAAGGCGAAGGTGCGAAAATTCGTCGAGACGTATGCGGCCAAAGGTCCGTACGGGCTCTACCCCGAGGCGCCGGTCGTCGAGAGCGTCATCGACGGCCTGGCGGAGAACCTCGAGGCCCACGGCAAGTTGTATTGCCCCTGCGTGCCCATCGAAGATGCGCTCGCGCGGGGGCGTGAGCTCGTCTGTCCTTGCACGCCGCATCACGACGACATCGCGCGGCAGGGCCACTGCGACTGCTCGCTGTTCGCGGCGAAAGACTTCGTGGTGCTGCGCCGTCCGGTGGTGAAGGACGGCGGGAACGGCGGGCCGTGAACACCCGTCGTCGACGGCCACGCTGAGAGGAGCCTTCGTGATCACAACCTGTCCCGACTTCGACCTCCCCGGCACCGACGGCAAGAGCCACTCGCTCGCCGACTTCAAAAGCCCGCTGCTCGTCGTCATCGTGTCGTGCAACCACTGCCCCTACGTGGTGGCGTACGAAGGCCGCATGGTCTCTATCGCGCGGGCGTTCATGGCGCGGGGCGTCGACTTCGTCGCCGTCAACGCCAACGACGCGACGCGCTACCCCGAAGACGCGATGGAGCCCATGGTCAAGCGCGCCAAGGAGCGCGGGTTTCCGTTTCCGTATTTGCGCGATGACAGCCAGGCGTTCGTGCGCGCCCTCGGAGCGCGGTTCACACCCGAGGTCTTCGTCTTCGACGCCTCGCGCGCGCTCCGCTACCACGGCCGCATCGACGACAACCACCGCGATGAGGCCAACGCAAAGAGTCACGACCTGACCGACGCGCTCGAAGCTTTGCTCGCCGGGACCACGCCCCCGGTCCTCGAGACGACGCCCGTCGGCTGCAGCGTGAAGTGGAAGTGAAAGACCGAGCCGGGGTCGAAAGCCTCGCAAAGAGTCGCGCCGGAGCGCGCTGAATCGGCGTAGTCTACGCGGCCGTGAGCCTCGTGACTTCCAAGCCTAAGCGGGCCCCTAGCGCCCTTTCCTCCGGGGAACGAGGAGGCCAACGCGCCGCCTATTTTCCTCTCGTCATGGCGACGCCAACGCCCGTCGACCAGGTCGCCGTCGAAGAGCGCGCCGCGGCCCTCGCGAAGCGGTCCATCAAGGCCAAGGCGAAGGTCTCCGGCCTTCGCCTCGCGGTCCAGATGATGGACCTGACGACGCTCGAGGGGAAAGACACCGCCGGCAAGGTGCGCCAGATGTGCATCAAGGCGCTCCGGCCCCTCGACCGTGATCCCACGGTGGGCCCCTGCGCCGCCGTCTGCGTGTACCCGAACCTCGTCAGCGTCGCGAAGAAGGCCGTCGCCGGCTCCACGGTGAAGGTCGCCAGCGTCGCCACCGCCTTCCCGAGCGGCCAGTCGCCACTCGACGTGAAGCTCGACGACGTGCGCCGCGCCGTCGAGTTCGGCGCCGACGAGATCGACATGGTCATCGATCGGGGAGCGATGCTCTCCGGCGACTACGGCAAGGTCTTCGACGAGATCGCCGCCATCAAGGAAGCCTGCGGCGAGGCGCACCTCAAGGTCATCCTCGAGACCGGCGAGCTTGGCACCTACGACGTCGTGCGAAAGGCGAGCGAGATCGCCATCAACGCCGGCGGCGACTTCATCAAGACGTCGACCGGCAAGATCACGCCCGCGGCGACGCCGCCCGTCACCTTGGTGATGCTCGAGGTGATCCGCGATCACTTCTACGCGACGGGACGCCTCATCGGCATGAAGCCCGCCGGCGGAATCCGCACGGCGAAACAAGCGCTCCACTACCTGGTGCTCGTCAAAGAGACGCTCGGCGACGCGTGGCTGACGCCCGATCTGTTCCGCTTCGGCGCGAGCACGTTGCTCAACGACGTCTTGATGCAGCTCGAGAAAGAGCGCACCGGCAACTACCAAGCGGCAGAAGACTTCTCCAAGGATTGAAGACGATGACGAGGCAGGTTGAGCGGTCGAGCAAGAGCTTGGCCAAAGAGCACGCGGACTCGAACCGGGGCGGTCCGGCGCTCACGTTTGGTCACGCATGGGATTATGCGCCGGCGCCCGAGTCGCCCGACCACGTCAAGATCGAGCCCCGCTACGGGCTCTTCGTTGGCGGCAAGTGGAAGACGCCTCGCAGCGGCAAACACTTCGCGACGCACAGCCCCAGCACCGAGCAGAAGCTCGCCGAGGTGGCCGAGGCCGACGCCCGCGACGTCGACGACGCGGTGAAGGCCGCGCGGTCGGCCTACGAGCGCGTCTGGTCGAAGATGCGTCCCACGGAGCGTGCGAAGTACATCTTCCGCATCGCCCGCGCCATTCAGGAGAAGGCTCGTGAGCTCTCCATCGTCGAGACGATGGATGGTGGCAAGCCCATCAAGGAGTCGCGCGACGTCGACGTGCCCATCGCCGCGGCGCACTTTTTCTATCACGCCGGCTGGGCCGACAAGCTCGAGTACGCGGCGCCGGGCCGGAGCGTTCGGCCCCTCGGCGTCGCCGGTCAGATCATCCCGTGGAACTTCCCGCTGCTCATGGCGGCCTGGAAGCTCGCGCCGGCGCTCGCTTGCGGCAACACGGTCGTCCTCAAGCCCGCCGAGACCACGCCGCTCACGGCGCTCTTGCTCGCCAAGATCATCGAAGAGGCGGATCTGCCGCCGGGCGTCGTCAACGTCGTCACCGGCGCTGGCATGACGGGCGCCGCCCTCGCGGCGCATCCTGACGTGAACAAGATCGCCTTCACCGGCAGCACCGACGTCGGCAAGCGCATCCAGAAGGCCGTCGCGGGCACCGGCAAGCGGCTCACGCTCGAGCTTGGCGGCAAGGCCGCCAACATCATCTTCGCCGACGCGCCCATCGACCAAGCCGTCGAAGGCATCATCAACGGCATCTTCTTCAACCAGGGCACGTCTGCTGCGCCGGCTCGAGGCTCCTCGTCGAAGAGAGCGTCCACGATCTCGTCGTCCGCAAGCTCCGCGATCGCATGGCGACGTTGCGCCTCGGCGATCCGCTCGACAAGAACACCGACGTTGGCGCCATCAACTCGAAGATGCAGCTCGAGCGCATCAAAGAGCTCGTGGCGGCCGGCGAGGGCGAAGGCGCGGAGCGTTACAGCGCACCGTGCGCGCTGCCGTCCAAGGGCTTCTGGTTCCCGCCGACGTTCTTCACGGGTGCGAGCCAGTCGAGCCGCTTGGCGCGCGAAGAGATCTTCGGACCGGTCCTCACGATCCTGACGTTCCGCACGCCCGACGAGGCCGTCGAGAAGGCCAACAACACGATGTACGGCCTCTCGGCCGGCATCTGGACCGACAAGGGCGCGAAGATCTTCTGGATGGCGCAGCGCCTCAAGGCCGGCGTCGTCTGGGGCAACACGTACAACAAGTTCGATCCGTCCTCGCCCTTCGGTGGCTACAAGGAGAGCGGCTTCGGCCGTGAGGGCGGCAAGCAAGGGCTTCTGGCCTACCTGGAGGTCGACCGATGAGCACGTCCAAGCGCAGCCAGGCGCAGACCAAAGACAAGGACGCGAAGGGCCCGCTCGCCGGTCGTCGCACCGCCGGACCGCTCGCGCGTGCGACCGACGCCGTCGATGAGGCCGCGCTCGGAAAGCGCCTCCGCGTCAACAAGGCCTACAAGATGTTCGTCGGCGGCGCCTTCGTGCGCTCCGAGTCGGGACGGTATTTCCAAGTGAAGAGCGCGCACAGCGAAGGGGACGCCGATCCGGAGACGGTGAACGTGCCGCGCGGCTCGCGCAAAGACGTCCGCGACGCGGTCTTGGCCGCGAAAAACGCCGAGGCCGGCTGGGCCGCGCGGACGGCCTACAACCGCGGGCAGATCCTCTACCGCCTCGCCGAGGTGCTCGAGTCGCGCGCCGGTGAGCTCGAGGCGTCGCTCGTGCGCAGCGGCGTCACGGCCAAGGCCGCCGCGGCGGAGGTCGCCGCGACCGTCGACCGTGCGGTGTATTATGCAGGCTTCTCCGACAAGTTCTACGCGCTCTTGGCGTCGTCGAACCCCGTCGCGGGGCCGCACTTCGGCTTCAGCGTCCCTGAGCCGCTGGGCGTCGTGGCGGCCATCGCGCCGCGGCGGCCGGCGCTCCTCGGTCTCGCGGCGGTGGCTCTCCCCATCGCCTGCGGCGGCAACGTCTGCGTCGTGCTCTCGAGCGACGAAGATCCGCGCACCGCGGTCATCTTCTCCGAGTGCCTCGCCACCAGCGACATGCCCGGCGGCGTGGTGAACGTCTTGACGGGCCACGCCAAGGAGCTGGGCCCCGTCATGGCCAAGCACCGCGAGGTCTTCGGCTTCGACGTCTGGACGGAAGACGACGCGCTCTCCAAGACCATCGAGGAGCTTGGCTCCGACAACGTCAAGCGCGTGAAGGTCCACAAGGCGATGCCGCTCGCGGCTTGGCTCGACGATTCAAAGGGGCAGGGCCTCTCCTGGATCGAGCGCTACCTCGAGACGAAGACGGTCTGGCATCCGGTCGGCATCTGAATCGTCGGCATCCGAATCAGGCGAGCGCGCTTCTGAGCACACGCTCGCCCGACTCGAGGAGCCCGCGCTCAGCCTTCCTTGTCAGCCTTCCTTGACGGGGATGTTGCCGATGAAGTCGGTCTTGCCGACGTCGACCCCTGCGTGTCGCAGGATCGAGTAGGCGGTCGCCATGTGGAAGTAGAAGTTCGGCGTCGCGAGCTGGTTCAGGTAGTGCTCGCCGCTTAGCCACTTGGGGGCCATCCACGCGGGCGAGACCTTGCGCTCGGAGGCGCCGGCAAAGTCCTCCGCCTTGAAGCCCTCGAGGTAGCCAACGCAGGTCGCGATGCGCTGGCGCAGCTCGGCCATCGTCTTCTCGGTGTCCGGGTGTGAGGGCGCCTGCTGGCCCGCCAGGTAGGCGGCCGCGTACTTCGCCGAGTCACACGTGGCCTGCACCTGCCGCACGAAGGGGTACTGATCGGGCGCGAGGCGCATCATCATCAGGTTGTTGACGTCGTACTTCTTCGCCTCTGCGTGGGCCGCGGCCTTGTCGAGCCAGCGTTCGATGTTGCGGAGGGCCTTTGCGAACTGAGCCATGTTGTCTGCAGCGTTCATCGGGCGACGATAGCTGAACGGCAGCGGGCTGGAAGTCCTCCCACGTGCCGCCGTAGGCGCCCCGGCATGAGCACCGTTTCGGTCCGCGTAAGACCAGCGTATGGTCGCGCCATGAGTTTGATGGATCCGGTCGTGATGACCATCGACGGGCGTGAGCGGACCCTGCGCGACTACCAGGGCAAGGTCCTCCTTGTCGTCAACGTCGCGTCGAAGTGTGGCCTGACGCCCCAATACACGGGCCTCGAGGCGCTCCATGAGAAGTACGGGCCGCGCGGCCTCGTGGTCATGGGCTTTCCCGCCAACGAGTTCGGCGCGCAAGAGCCCGGCTCGAACGACGACATCCAGACGTTCTGCACCACGAACTACGGCGTCAAATTCGAAATGTTCGCCAAGGTCGTCGTGAAGGGCCCGGGCATCCATCCGCTCTTCGCCGCGCTCACCGCAAGCGATGCGCCCTTCGGCGGAGAGATCAAATGGAACTTCAACAAGTTCCTCTTGGGCCGAGACGGCCGCGTCGTCGCGCGCTTCGAGGCCGACCACCGACCCGGCCGCCCCGGAGCTGATCGCGGCCATCGAGAAGGCGCTCGGCTAGAGGGGGGCCCCGGTGCGCGTCCACCTCGTCGACGGAACCTTTGAGCTCTATCGCGCCCACTTCTCGCCGCGTCCGTCCCGCACGGCGCCCGATGGCCGCGACGTGAAGGCCGCCGTGGGCGTCGTCGAACAGCTCCTCACGCTGCTTGGCGAAGCCGACGAAGCGGTGACGCACCTGGCCGTCGCCTTCGACAACCCCATTCGCTCCTTTCGGAACGAGCTCTACGACGGCTACAAGAGCGACGAAGGCGTCCCGCCGGAGCTGCGGGCGCAGTTCGACCTCGTCGAAGAGCTCGTCGGCGCGCTCGGCGTGCGCGTCTGGTCGATGCGCGACTTCGAGGCCGACGACGCGCTCGCGACGGCCGCGCACGTCTACGCGCCTGTCGCTGAGCAGATTCGGATCCTCTCGCCTGACAAGGATCTCATGCAGTGCGTGTCCGACGGGGAAGCCGGCCGTGCACGCGTGGTGGTCGTGGATCGCATTCGCAAGACCGTCGTCGACGAGGCCGGCGTGGTCGCAAAGTGGGGCGTGGGGCCAGGCGCCATCGCGTCGCTTTTGGCCCTCACCGGTGACTCGGCCGATGGCTTCCCGGGCCTCCCGGGCTTCGGCGCAAAGACGGCGGCGGCATTGCTCTCCGCCTTCGGCACGCTCGAAGCGATCCCCGACGACCCCGCCAAGTGGCCCAAGGCCGTGCGCGGCGCCGAGCGTCTCGCAAAAATCTTCGCGGCGAGTCGCGCCGAGGTGTCGCTCTACCGCACCTTGGCGACGCTTCGGACCGACGCGCCCATCGACGCAGACGCGGACGCGCTTCGCGTGGGCGCCCTCGGGGGACCCGCCCTCGCGGCGCTGTGTCAGAAGCTCGGCGCAGAGCGCGTCAGCGAGCGGGCCGACACGCTCCGTCGTCCCGTGTAGCGACGCGTCGTCGTTACTCGACCAAGACGGTGCCGACGCTGCCCGGCGTGCGCGCCTCGCGCGCCAGATCGCCCCGCGCGATGCGGCCGACGATGTGCACGGCGCGGACGCCGTCGGTGATGGCGGCGAAGGACTCCTCCACCTTGGGGATCATGCCCTTGGTGATGACGCCGCTCTCGATGGCGGCGCGCGCCTCGGCGCGCGTGAGCTTGGGGATGCGCGTCGTCAGGTCGGCGATGTCGCGCAGCACGCCGGGGACATCGGTGATGAGCACGAGGGCGCGCGCGTCGAGGGCGACGGCGAGCCGGTTGGCCACCGTGTCGGCGTTGATGTTGAACACGTGACCCGCGGCGTCGGCGCCGAGGCACGCGATGACGGGCGTGTAGCCGTGGCCCAAGAGCAGCGCCACGAGATCGCGGTTGACGCCGACGACGTCGCCGACGTGGCCGAAGTCGATGGGCTCGGGCCCTGCGCCGGCCATCACCTTCGGCGGTCGCTTCACGGCCTCGACGACGCGCGAGCTCGCACCGTGCAAGCCAACGGGCTTGCCACCGGCCGCGACGAGCGCGGCGCACAAGTCGACGTTGACCTTGCCGGCGACGGTCATCTTCATGACGTCGAGGGTCTCGGTGTCGGTGATGCGCCGGCCAGCGACGATGTTGGGCGTCTGGCCCAGGCGCTTTTGGAGATCGGTGGCTTGTGGCCCGCCGCCGTGGACGACGACGACGGGAACGCCGCTCGACGCGAGCTCTGCGACGTCGGCGGCGATGGCCTCGAGGTGCGGGCCGGCGACGACCTCGCCGCCGAGCTTGAGAACAACCGGTGCCGTCACGGGTAGCCCCCCGGATCCTCGAGTGTGAGGCGCTCGCCAAGACCGAGCATCAGGTTCATCGACTGGATGGCCTGGCCCGCGCCGCCCTTGATGAGGTTGTCGGTCACGGCGAAACAGGCGACCACGCGGGTGCCGTCGGCCGGCGCGTCGGCGGGCTGCACGCCGACCTCCGCGTAGTTGGTGCCCTTGACGGCCACGACCTCCGGCAGGCGCTTCGCCGGCACGCGAACGAACGGCTCCTTCGCGTAGGCCTCGTTGTAAAGCGCACGGATCGCCTCGGCGCCGGTCGCTTCGTCGACGTGTGCGAAACACGTGACGAAGATCCCGCGCGACAAGGGCGCGCTCACGGGAACGAAACGCAAGCGAAGGTCGTACGCGCCGGCGTCGGTCAAGGTCTGCGCGACCTCGGGGATGTGTTGGTGGTCGAGCGGCTTGTACGTTCGGAGGTTCATGTGACGCACGGGATGGTGCGTGCCAGCGCTCGGCGCGATGCCGCTCCCCGACGAGCCGGTGATGCCAACGACCTCGACGTCGCCCTTGAGCAGGCCGGCGCGCGCGAGCGGCAAGAGGGCAAGCTCGATGGTCGTCGCGAAGCAGCCCGGGGAGGCGACGTAGTGTGCCTTCTTGATGGCCTCGCGGTGAAGCTCGGGGAGGCCGTAGACGAACGAGCCGTCGGTCAGGTGAGCGGGGCAGGGGTGCTCGGCGCCGTAATACTTCTTGTAGACCGCGGCGTCGCGCAGGCGAAAGTCACCGGAGAGGTCGACGACGCGCGCGCCGCTCTGCATGAGCGCCGGCATCTGCGTCGCGCTCACTTTGTGGGGCAAGCCGAGGAGCACCACGTCCATGCCCGCCGCGGCTTCCGCCGGCGGGAGGCCTTGGAAGGTGAGCTCTGTTTGTCCCTCGAGGTTCGGGTGAACGGCCCACACCGGCTCGCCCACGTGGTCGATGCTCGCGACCCGCACGAGCTCGACGTCGGGGTGCTGGAGGAGCCGCCGCATGAGCTCGCCGCCGCCGTAACCGCTGCCGCCGATGATCGCGGCCTTGAAACGCTTCGCCATGGCTCGAAAAGTAGTCGTGCGCGCGCGCGTGGGAAACGGAAATTTCGCCTTCGCGGCGTCGTCGGAGCCGCGGCCTCGTCGGAGGTCGTGGGAGGCGCCAGGTCGCCCCGGTCCGCGGTATCTTGCGGCCCATGCAAGCTGGAGATTCGGTCGCCAAGTGGCTCGCGGACAAGGCCCAAGCGATGGAGGCGTCGCTCGTCCCGCTGGTTCACATCAACTCGTACACCGAGAACGCCGAAGGTGGCCGCACCATGGGCGAGCGACTCAAAGACGATCTCTTCGCCATCGCGGGCGTGTCGGCCGAGATCGTCACGAGCACGCGTTTCGCCGATCACCTCGTCTTTCGGACCGAAGGGCGCGCGGGCGCGGCGCCCATCGCCCTCGTGGGGCACCTCGACACGGTCTTTCCGCCGGGCACCTTTGAGGGCTATCGGCGCGACGGCGATCTCGCCCGCGGGCCGGGCGTCCTCGACATGAAGGGCGGCCTCGTGGTCATCGCCTACGCGCTCCGCGCCATTGCCGAGACCGTCGGTCTCGCCGCCGTGTCGCCGCTGCGCCTCGTGATCGTGGCCGACGAGGAGGTCGGCTCGCCGGAAGGGCAGGGCGTCATCGTCCGCGCGGCGGCCGGCGCCGGCGCGGCGCTCGTTTTCGAGGCCGGTCGCAAGGCTGACGCGATCATCACGCGGCGCAAGGGCACCGGCGCCATGAAGGCGGTGGCGCACGGCAAAGCGGCGCATGCCGGCAACAACCACAAGGAGGGGGCGAACGCCATCTGGGCGCTCGCGCGCTTCATCGACGCGGCGCAGAAGAGGACCGACTACGAGCGCGGCGTCACGGTCAACGTGGGGCGCATCGCCGGCGGCGAGAGCAAGAACACCGTTCCCGATCGCGCCGAGGCCAACCTCGACATCCGCTTCGAAACGCAGGCCGACGCCGAGCGCCTCGTGGCTGATCTCACGGCGGCTGGGCACCTCGCGAGCGCCGATGTGCCGGGCACATTGCTCGAGTTGACGGGCGGCGTGTCGCGCTTGCCCCTCGAGCGCACGGACGCGAGCGCGCTCCTGATGCAAGAGTACGGTCGCGCCGCGACGCTCGCGGGCCTCGGCGCCGGCGAAGCGTCGCTCATCGGCGGCGGCTCCGACGCGAGCACCACGAGCGCCATGGGCATTCCGTCGATCGACGGCCTTGGCCCGCGCGGCACGGGATTTCACACGAAAGACGAGCTGAGCGAGCTCTCGACGTTCGTACCCAAGGCGGAAGCGTTGGCGCGTTTCTTAGTGGGACGTGCTCTTCCGTAGCGTTTCCCTCTCGCTTCGCTCCAGTTGCAGGCGCACGTTCGCGCGGGCGGCGCTCGGTCGGTGCGCATGGCCCGCGCTGGTGGCCACGGTCCTCGCCGGCTGCGCGAACCAGACGCCAGTCATCCCGATGCTGCGCGTCGAGCCCATGGCCGCCGCGCGGTTCCTGTACTTCGAGAAGCGCGCCGCCGCGCTCTTGGGTCCCCAGAAAGGAAAGACCGCCCCGCAGGTTTCGTCGAGGGGCTGCGCAGAGGAGCCGGTCCTCCGCACCTGGGGCGCGCCCGACGCGCCCGCCGCCGAAGCCAGCGCCGAGGCCAGCGACGGCGACGACGAAGAGGTCGGCGAAGACGCCGCGGGGCCGTCCGCCGAGGGATTGGCGGCGCCGGCGCCTTCCGAGGGCCCAGGCTCGGGAGCCGGCCCGGGCCAGGCCTCCGCGACCTCGACCTCACGATACCCTTGCGATTCTTCACCAAACGACTAGCGTGTGCGTCCCTTCGCTTCCAAGCGTTGGGGATCGGGGCGTAGCGCAGCCTGGTTAGCGCACTAGACTGGGGGTCTAGGGGTCGGAGGTTCGAATCCTCTCGCCCCGACTAGGTCTGAAGGGAGAACCCTTCGGGCCTTTTCGGTTTTGTGGGGCGCGGCGCCGGACGGCGCGCGCCCACCCAGCTCGCGGACGCGCCGACTCAAGCCGACGCGCCGAGCCCGATGGCCGACGCCGGCGACACCGGCAACGACGTTCCGCTCGGCGACGAATAGGCGCGCCCGCGCGGCTCATGGCAGCCACCGCGATCGCGCGCGCAGCTCGACGGCGCTGAGGGCTACAGTCCCAGCACGTCTAGGATAGCGGCGCGCACTTCCGGCCACCGCGCGTCGGGGAGCCGTCCCAAGACCGGGCCAACGTCTTGCCGTTCGACAATGCGGATCCATTCCGGCTTCAAGACGCAAGGCGTCGGAAGGCCATCATCAGGACCAAGCGCCACTTCCCACGCAAGGCCTCTTACCTGCGTCGAGAGCGGCACAACCGGGACCTGGGCCAGCGAAGGGAGCACGTCCTCGCGGCCCAGGATGAGAACTGGGCGCCGCTTGTCGGGCGACGCGAAGCGGAACCACCGAATCTCGCCGCGGCTGATCAAGGAAATGTCGCCTCGCCGTCGTCCTCAAGTGGCCCCTGGGGCCCCACGGCGACCCACGCGTCCCACGCGGCGCGCTGCTCACGGGGCGATAGAACGACGTCTTCTTCGGGCTCAAGGAGGATGAGCACCCGCTTACCTTCAAACGGAGGAACGGGCGCATCGAGTTCGATGGTTGAACCCACCACACGCCCTGTTACCGGCTGAGCCATGCCGGAAAGCATAGCTCACGTTGCGGGACGTGCCCCTGAGGTCTCGCGAGGCTCTGCCTCAAGAGCATGACCCGTCCTGCGTTCCTTTTTGGCCCCGTCGCAGCAACTTGGAGCGCCGCGCGGCCGATCTGTGACGTTCATGAGGCTTCTCCGTCGGGTCGTCGCCGATTGCACGTACCTCAAACGTCGCGCCCACCGTCGGAGCGTCATCGAACGGGCGCGGTGCTCACGATCGCGCGAGCGTCTCGTTCATCAGGTCGACAACGAGCTGCTGCAAGGTGTCGCGACCCGTCTTGCGCAAGAGACGCGCGACGTGGCTGTTCACCGTCGCCAAGCTGCATCCAAGGCGCTCCGCGATGATCTCGCGGTCGAGTGATTGGCAGGCAGCCTCTAGAACGTTGGCCTCGCCGAGGGCCCAATCTTGGGAAAGAGCGGTAGTCTCAGCCGACCTGGCTCCTCGCCGCAGAAACCAGGCCGAAAGGCACGCATGGCCCCGAAATCCGAGTGTCGCTCCCCGTTGTCGCGTCTCCTACTCACGCTCGCGGGTGGGGCGCTCTATATGAGCTTGCTGATTCAGCCGACTTGCGCTGGCGACAGCAAGACGGGCGGCTCCTTCGAAGACGCCCGCGCCGGGGATGCGCCCGAGACTCCGGAGCCCGAGGACGCGACCCCGGGGCTCGACGCGGCCCCCGAGGACGCGGCGCCCGACGTCGACTTCATCGGAACGTGGAACCTGGCGCTCGACATGTTCTTCCCGAAGACAGGCTCGGCGACCGCCGGAACCTGCACCGCCACACCGGCCGGCAAGGTCCTCGTGTGCAGCACGGCTGGCGACGGGAACCTCACGGAGTTCGATCCCGCGAGCGGTACCGCGACGCAGCTGTTGCTTCCGGGGGTGAACGTGAGCGGCGCGCTGCGAGACGCCATGGGAGGCACGATCGTCATCGGCCGTTCTGGCATCAACCCGCTCGCGGCGCGCCTCGACATGAACAACCAGGCCGCGTGGGCCTGGACGTTCGGCGCCGGGCTCGAACGGCCCGTCGACGTCGTCGCGCTCGACACAACGACCTTCCTCGTGGCCAACGCGGGCCGCGTCCTCAAGGTCCCCGTCGCGGGCACGGGCGTCACGCAGGTGTCCTTCGACACCCCGGCGAGCACGATCATCCGGCGGCTCGTCGCGCTGCCCGGCGGCGGCTGGGCGCTGGCCGCCGAGATCGAGCGGACGTTCCCCGAACAAGACGTCCTCGTGATGGTGGTCGCCGCGAACGGGACCGTCACGTGGCAGAAGCTCCTCGCGAACGGCGGTCGACATCGGGTCTCGTCGCTCACGGCGCTGTCCGACGGGGGACTCCTCTTGACCGGTGCGCTTCAGCCGCCGGGACCGTCGGTCGCGGCGACCGGGTGGGTCGTTCGATTCGGCAGCACCGGGGCCGTGCCGTGGCAGCAGACCTACGGAACGAGCGGCATGCTGACCCTCACCGGTGCCGTCCAAACACCGACCGGCTTTCGCATCGGCGGCGGCTCGTCGGGAGGCCTCCTCGCGCTCGAGCTGAACGGCGACGGTTCGGTCGTATTGGCGACGCGGTACGGCTCGTCGACGAACCCGTTTCTTCCGATGGGCGCGGTGGCCACGGCGTCCGGCGAGCTCGTCCTCGCCGGGATCAGCACGACGACGCACGCGTACAACATCGTCAAGACGAACGCCGACCTCACGCACAACTGTATCGACGGCCAGTTCCGCGCCTCCGTCAACGCGCCCGCCGCGGCGTCCACGCTCAACGTGACGGACACCGCGTTCGCCCCGACGTCCGGGGCGGTGACGACGACGCCCGTGACGATCACGCCCGGCGCCCTTCAGTCGCTGACGCTGACGAACAAGTGCTCCAAGATTCCCTGACTACATGCCGCGGGCGACCGCGAAGCCGAGCAGAAACCCGAGAACAGGCCCGCCGACACGAGCACGGCGGCCATCCACGCGGGCACGACGCGCCAGCCTCCGCCGAATCCGCCGGGGGGCTCGATCAGGACCTCTGGCGCCAAGTCGCAGCGCGGAATCGTGACCGTCGTGCACCGAGGAGCACGCGCGCGTTGCGACGCGCTCGGCTCTGCGACGATGCGTCGCTGGAAAACGAACCGCCGGCGCAAGCGCGCAGGGCGTTGCACCGCGGTGCATGACCCCGTTTCGACAGAATCCGTCTCCTTGTCGGCGCGGGGCGTCTCTTTGTCGGAAGGCGAACCTCCACGCTCGAGACCGACACCTTCCGCGACGGGCGGAGACACTTCCGTCGCGAGCGCCTCGGCCTCGTTTTCGGCCGGGCGACCTTCCCGCTCGGAAAGTCGAGGATCCGCCACGGGTTTCGATGCTCCGTTTTTCGTCTCGGAAGGCTCCTCGTCGAGCGAAGCGGTTTCCGTCTCGTGAGACCTCCGCTCGCGGGCGGGCGAGGGGCCTTCGTTGCTGGCGGTTGAGCCTTCACAATCGGACCCTCAAGGCATTTCCGCGGTTTATGAAGGCCCGTCCGCCGACAACGACGCTTCCGGTCCGGAGCGCGGGCGTTCACGCCCCACGACGCAAGGCGCTCGTCCGGACAACGAAGCACCGCGCCTGCGCAAGGGAGGCGCTCGTGCGCACACGGAAGTGCACGCCGCCGTTTGTGGAGGCACTCGCTCCGTCACGGAGCGTTGGTCACTCGAGCGGGAAGCGCGTCGCGCCGTCGCGCAAGGCGTCGCCCCGAACACGGAAGCACGCCCGCTCGTCACGGAAGCCGCGTCCTCGGAAAACGAACCGCTATTGCCGCGCAGCGCGCTTGGCGACCGAACAAAGGAGGGTCGGCCCTCGCATCGAAGTTGATTGTCGCCGCGGATCCCCCGACGTGTTCGCGGACAGCCCCCACTGGTCTAGCTCTGAAGGGAGAACCCTTCGGGCCTTTTCGGTTTCTGTAGGCCCGGCGCATGCGGCCCCTCGAGGGCGTTTTGCGCGTTCCACCGCAAAAGCGCGACCGCCGCTCGTGCGTGACGCAGTGCGCGTTGCTAGGGCATGCGCCCATGAACACGCTTCGTCGCGCGGCGCTCGTCCTGCCCTTGCTCGTCGGCTGCAGCTCACCCGATGCTTCGCGGGACAAGGCGACGACAGCCGAAGACGAATCGGCGCTCACGGCGACCAACGCAGGCGTCATCGAGCTCGCAGCTGGAGACCTGACGTTTACCGTGTCGACGACGCAATACGGCGCGCGCCTGAGCAAGGTCGAGGTCACGGTCGCGCGCGCTGGCGCGGTCGTCATTTGGGGCGACCCGAACTGCGTCCTTCTCGGCGGTCGCGACGGTGAAGCGGTCGCTTGCGCCGCCTTCTCGCTGACGCAGCGTGGCCAAGCGTATTCCGTTGCCCTTCCGAAATCGACGGTCGCTCCCTACCTCGGCATCGGCGATCATCAGCCCCGGACCCTCACCGTCACCCATCGAGCGGGCCTCGACGCATTCTCGATCGGCGCAGCCATCGGTAGCGCGGCCGCTGCTTCGAGTGATCCGTCGACGTCGTTTGGGCGGGCCGACGTCGCAGAGTGGTCGCTCTCAAGCTGGCGGCCCTCGCGGCTGTCGCTCCAGGTCGCCTTTGACGGCGTGCCGTGCACCAAGTCGTCCTCGCGCTGGGAGGTGACCCTCGGCGACGCCGCCGGTCCCGTCGCACCGCAGACCGAGCTGACGAACCGAATCACCGCGACAGTGGGTCGAATCGCGGCGGCGCGCTGCGAGTTCGAGCCAACGCTGTAGGCGAGGCAGCGCGCGAGGCGCATCGCACGCTCGGTTGTTCGCCGGGACCGACCTGATAGCGACAGTTCGCACATCGCGGCGGCGCGTGTAGGCTCGCGCGTTGGAAGCTGGGCATGTCGAGCCGATCTACACCGCCGCCCATCGAGAAGCTCTTCGCCGGGACCCCGGGGATGACCGCTGACGCCCGTCGCGCGGTCGTTGGGCCTGTCGCTCGCTACATTGACGTCCTCTTCGAGACGGGATCCTTCGCGGGGGCGATGGCGGCGGCCCGTGAAGCCCGCTGGGCTTCTTTGCCCAGCGCTCCGAAGAGCTACCGGGCGCCCGCACTCGCCGCGGCCGGCGCCCCTCTCACGTTGGCGGAGAACCAGTCGTTCGCGCGCGTCGTCGACTATCTGGTGCAAGCGATCGGCACGGACGGCAACCGAGCCCTCGTCCCGTGGCTCCTCGACCTGCAAAAGGCCGCGCGCAGCATGGACCGCGACCGCGCGGTGGCGGGCAGCGACCGGCTGGTCCTCTCCGCGGACGAGCTGCGGGCCGGCTATCAGTCCGTCTTGGTCTCGCTCGCTGGTGCAGCGGCCCTGCTTACGGATCGGGAGGAGGACGTCCCGCAGTGGGAGCGCGTCAGCGCACAGCTCAACGACCTCCCAATGCGAATCGGTGCTGAAATCGAGCGCCGAATCTTCCTCGAGGCAACGCTGTCGCTCTCGGAGGAGGAGCAAAGGTTGCTCGGCCGCGACGTGTGGCTGAAGGCGGGCTTCGTGGCGCGCCCGCCGCACGGTCGGAAGCGAGACTCGTCCTCGGTGCGCGACTGGGACGCCTTGCTCGACGAGGTCGCTCGTGAGCCGACGAGGCCGCTGTCGCTCGCGCTGCTCTTTTGGTGGGCGGAGGCGGAGACCGATGAAACCCTCGCGACGCTCGCCAAGATCGCGATTGGCTACCTGAAGGACGACCCGTCCGGTCCGCTCGTCTGCGCCGTGTCGCACCGATTGGTCTGTTACCGAAGGACAGAGATGCACTGGGCGGGCCACAACTGGGGCACGGAGGCGCCCCCGTGGTGGTCCGAGCTGTGGCATCTCATCTACCGCGCCACCGGGCTAACCGACGCGCTCCTCGCTGCGGACGGCGGCGGACGGGTCACTAGCGGCAAGGCCGCACTCGACCGGAGCGAGCTATCGGCGCTGAGAACCTCGACTGAACACGTTCAAGCGATCATGGAAGTCCTGCGATGGAGACTCACGGCGCTGCTCGCCACACCTGAGCCGTCGCCGAGCGACCGGGACGTGATCAGGCCACCCGTCGCCGCGTACGTCGACGCGCTAACCGAGCACTGGGACTACCGCGCTGCAAGCGACGCGGCGTTGGCCGCTCTCGACACGCCGCTGCAGCGCCAGCCGCGCGGTTGGGCGCGTCATCGGCTCCCGCGTAGCTCGGTTCCTCACCGCGAAGCCGGACCCGTCGACGACATGTTCCGGGCCGTCGTCCGATTCATGACCAACGACGTGGCCGAGGATGGGCGCCGCCCGCTCGTTCCGTGGCTCCTTCAACTCCTGCAGAGCGCCTCCTCGCCGGCGGGTGACGTCGTCTGCGAGGCGATCGAACAGCTCGATCTCTCCACCGAGGAGCTGCGCTTCGCGTATCGCTCGCTCCTCCGTGCCATCGCAGATCGCACGCAAGGCCTCGGCCTTCACCACGAGGGCAGCGTCCCCTGGCGGAACATCGCCGATCTGATCAGCGACGTTCCCCTTCGATTGGGCCGCAGCGTCTCGCGCCGCGTCTTCCTCGAGGCAAGCCTCACCCTGTCGACGGACGACCAGCTGCGCCTGTCCGAGCATGTCTGGCCGGTGGCGCGCGACCCAATACCAGTCGGACGCGGCCAGCTCGTGGAGAACAGACGGGTCCCGAGCTTCGACGAGCTCCTCGACGTGCTCGCGAGCGCTCCCACGGCGCCCTTCTCGCTGGGCCTCGTCCTGCGTTGGCCGGAGGCCGTCGACCCGAGATGGCGCGCGCGCGTCCACGGGATCGCCGAGCGCTACCTGCGCGTTCGCGCGACGGGGCCGCTCGTGGAAGCCGTGCTAGCGATCCCGCAGGCCGGCGCGGCGCGCGCGCTGAGTGATCTCGTGAACGACGAGGTCCGCGCAGCGCTGAGCACGCGCCTTCGCTACCTCGCGTCGCTCGGCACCGAGGTCGATGTCTATCAACTAGCCGCCATGGAGGAGACGCACGAAACCTGGCTCTCGCTTCGCGGGGCGAGCGGCCGCGCGGCGCCGACGGAGCAAACGACCGACGAGGGCGCCGCAACCGAGTCGGCCGAAGAGAGCTTCTTCGCGGGCCTCACGATCGCGGACTATTTCTCGCGTGCCGCCACGCCGGCGCGTTTGCTCCGGTTGCGCAATGGCTTCGGCGGACGACGTGCCGTGGCGCGGGTGGTTGGCTATTTCAGCCAATGGTCCGACGACACGTATCTCGTCTACTCGTTTGTCGTTCGGGGGCGCGAGTACGCCTTTGCGATGGAGACCTACTTCGACGAGACCCACGCGCGCGGTGGAGGCGAGCCGCGCGTCTGGTATGACGAGGCCGGCCCAGGGACGACGTCGATCGTCAGCTATGGCCGAGCTCCCGAAGATCACTGGTTCGTCAGCGGCCTCCTCGCGGGCCACATCACGAAAGTCTATTTCCTCGGCTCACTCGCCGGGCCTCTTATGGCTGCCGAAAACGTTTGTAGTGGATGAACGACCGCGCGACGCTCTAGGCGCGGGGCCATCGCGCGAGGCGCGCAGCGCCCCTCACTCGAACGCGAGGTTCCGCTGGAAGTCGCTCGGGTTGCTCGAGGCGGCCATCGCCACTTCGTGGCTGATGACGTTGGCCTTGTAGAGCTCGACCAAGTGCTGGTCGAACGACTGCATGCCGTATTGGGAGCGGCCCTTCTCGATGAGATCCTTGATGCCGGAGCTCTTCGTCGGATCGCGGAGGTAGTCCTGGATCGTGCCGGTGACGGTCATGATCTCGCAGGCGACGACGCGGCCTTTGCCGTCGGACCGCGGAAGGAGGCGCTGCGAGACGGTGGCCCGGAGCGCGTCGGCGAGGCGGAACCGCACCACGTTCTGCTCCTCGGGCGGAAACATCGCGAGGATGCGACCGATGGTCTTCGTCGCGTCCGTCGTGTGAATGGTGGAGTAGACCATGTGGCCCGTCTCGGAGGCCTTGAGCGCGATGTCGACGGACTCGGCGTCGCGGATCTCGCCGACGAGGATCACGTCGGGGTCCTGCCGGAGCGCGGCGCGGAGCGCCACGTTGAAGTTCTTCGTGTCGGGGCCCACTTCGCGCTGCGTGATCGAGGCCTTCTCGTTCTTGTGAAGGAACTCGATGGGATCTTCGATGGTCACGATGTGGACGCGCCGCGTCTCGTTGATGTGCCGGATCATCGCCGCCAACGTCGACGACTTGCCCGAGCCGGTGGCGCCCGTCACGAGGACCAAGCCGCGCTCGTTTTCGGCGATGGTGCGAATGACCTTGGGGAGACCGAGCCCATCGAGCGTCGGTACGTCGCCGGGGATGATGCGCAAGACGAGCGAGAGCGAGCCCCGCTGCCGATAGATGTTCACGCGAAACCGAGCGATGCCCGGCAGCGCGAAGCTCGTGTCGTACTCCTGAATGCGGTCGAGCTGCTGGCGCAGATCCGAGTCCTGAACGATGAACGCGCAGATCGCGATCGTGTCTTCGGGGTCAACCGATCGTATTTGAGGCGCGCCGGCGGCGCCGCGCACTCGATAAATGGGCGGGTCGCCAACGCGCAGGTGGATGTCGCTTGCGCCGTGTGCTGCACACCGGCCGCGAGGAGCCGCTGGAACTGCTCGAGGTTCATGAGTGGGAGGAGCCTACACGGCTTTTCCGCGCCTCCGCGTGCCTCTTCGTCGGCGCAAACCACCGCCTGACCAAGCCCCATCAAACGCTCGCTGACGGAGGATCTCGCTCGCAGCGGACAAGGTGCGGGGAGTGTGGTTGGGGTGTGACCGCAGACATCGCTCGTGTGGTGGCCCGAAGGCGCGGCTCGTGCGACAGTGGATGGCCTTCAAGGAGGAAACGACTGCGTGCCTTGCTGATCTCGTCCGCGGTTCTGTGTGGAAGCGCGCTCTCTGCCGGCCTTGGTTGCCAGGGCTCGGAGCCCGAGACGGCTGCCGGCAGAGCCCCGCAGCCACCACGACGGCGACCGCCACCGCGAGCTCGCCGGCACCGAAGACACCGGCGCCGGCGTCGACGACCGGCTCGACCTTCGACTCCGGGCTCCCGACGACCTGCGATCCGGGGCCCGCGAATCAGATCTACGCGTTCAGCGCCCAGGATCTCGCCGCCACCGAGACCGTGCCACTGTGCCGCTACCGAAACAAAGTCATGCTCGTCACCAACGTCGCGTCCAAGTGCGGCAACACGCCGCAATACGGGCCGCTTCAGGCGCCCTACGAGAAGCACCGCGACGCAGGCTTCTTCGTGCTCGGCTTTCCGTGCAACCAGTTTGGTGGGCAGGAGCCCGGCGACGCCGTCGAGATCACCGCGTGCACGACCAAATACGGCGTCTCGTTCCCGATGTTCGAGAAGATCACCGTGAACACGGACGCAAAGTTTGGCGCCGAGCACCCGCTCTACACGTGGCTCAAGGCGCAGCCCGGCGCCGCTGGCAAGATCGAGTGGAACTTCGCGAAGTTCCTCATCGGTCGCGACGGCAAGCTCATCAAGCGATACAGCGCGAGCTTCCTCAACGGGGCCGCTTCTGAACAAGCTCAACTCGACGCGGACATCGCGGCCGCATTGGCCAAGTGAACTAGCTACCCACGAACGAGAGACCCCACGAGCGAGTCGTCGGTGCGCCGCGTTCAGAGCCTCTGGACGCGGCGTTCGGCTTTGCGGCGAATGGCGCGATCGACGGCGTCCGGCGCGAAGCCCACGACGACCTCGCCCTCAACATCGATCACAGGGATCGTGCCGGCCGGGTTGAGGCGCCTCATGGTGCGGCCCGCTTCCTCGCTGCTGTGGATGTCGTGCTCGGCGTAGGCCATTCCGTTTTGGTCGAGCCACGCGCGCGCTTGCTTGCACGAGGGGCACCACGAGGCCCCGTAGAGCGTGATGTCGACGGTGCGCCGCGCATCGGCGACGCGTTGCTCGTACTCGCCGCGCTTGTCCTGGTTGTGGACGTGCGCCGGGATCGCGGCCGGCTTGTCCAGCAGTGGCTTGTCGGTTGGCGGTGCCGCGGGCGCACGAGCGGGGGCGATCGCGGCGCGTGGCTGCTGCCCTGGCGCTGGCTCCTCGAGCGACGCGCCTCGTTGGCAGCCGGCGGCTGCGAGGGCCAAGACGAGGAGCGCGGCGACTCGGGACATGCCCCGTCAATTTATCGCGCCCGGGGCCGCTGTCGAGTCCTTGCCTAGAGGCGAGGCAAATCCCCGCCAAATTGGGGCCAACGCCGGCGCCAAACGCGGGCCGCGTTGCCTACGTCGAGGACGTTCGACGAAGGGCCTCGCGGAAGGCGCGGGCGCGGGCGACCGCGGTCTCCGGGGCGGGGGCGTGGCAAATGAAGTGCCCCATCTTTCGGCGGCGCCGAGCTTCGCGCTTTCCGTAGAGGACCACCTCGTCGACGTCGGGGAAGTTGGCGACGGCGCGGAGGTCGAGGTCTTCGAGCGCGGCGCTCTGATCGAGCCACACGTCGCCCAAGAGGTTGCCCATGACGTAGGTCGCCGGGCCGAGCAGCTCAGGCTTCGTCAAGGGAACGCCCAGCAAGATGCGCGCGAGCAACTCGAACTGGCTGAGCGAGCACGCCTTGCGGGTGACGTGGCCCGAGTTGTGTGGCCGCGGCGCGATCTCGTTCACGAAGAACTCGAGCTCGCCGACGGGAACGCCGCGCGACCGACTCGAGCCGGCCTTCGTCACGAAGAACTCCACCGTGAGCAGGCCCACCACGTCGAGCGAGTCGGCCATGCGGCGCGCCGTATCCTCGAGCGCGGCCCGGAGCGCGCTGGGGAGGCGCGCCGGCACGAGCGTCACGTCGAGGATGTGCTCCGCGTGGACGTTCTCGAAGGTCGGAAACACGACGGCGGCGCCGGCGGCGTCGCGGCCCACGATGCAGCTCACCTCCAAGACCAGGTCCAAGGCCTCTTCGAAGACGTAGACCGTGTCGTCGTCAAAGGTGAGCGCGCGAGCGCCGTCGGCGTCCTTCACGAAGCTCTGCCCTTTGCCGTCGTAGCCGCCGCGCGCTGTCTTCACGATGAAGGGGAGGGGAAACAGCGCCGCGACGCGCGCCGCTTCGGCCTTCCCGCGGGCGACCTCGAAGGACGCGTGCGGGAGCGCGTTCGCCGCCAAGTGGGCCTTCTCGAGGGCGCGATCTTGCGCCGTCGCCAAGACGCGGAGCGACGGGCAGAGCCGCGTCGTGTCAGCGAGCGCGCGGAGGCCCTCGCTGATCTCGACGTGTTCCATCTCGTAGGTCACCACGTCGCATCGCGCGGCAAACTGCGCGAGCGCTTTTTCGTCGGTCCACGGCGCCTGCGTGACGTCGCGAAAGCGGCGCGCCGCGGGGGCGTCGGAGTCGGGGTCGTAGAACCGCACCTCGGCGCCGAGGTCGAGGAGCGCGGTGCCGAGCATCGAGCCGAGCTGCCCGCCGCCCAAGATGCCAACGGTGGTCATGGACGCGGCTTCGCCTTGGTCGAGCGCCCTTTCGGGGCCGCAACGAGAGCTCGCACGCGCGCGTCGCCCGCGAGCGCCTTGTCCTCACCCTCGGCGCGCAAAGTGCGCAGCGCGCGCGCCGCGTTCGCGTCGGTGGCCGCGAGCACTCGAAGCGCGAAGATGGCGGCGTTGATGGCGCCGGCGGGGCCGATGGCGAAGGTGGCCGTTGGGACGCCCGACGGCATCTGAACGATCGACAGGAGGCTGTCGACGCCGGAGAGCGTTCGCGTGGCGACAGGGACGCCGAGCACCGGGAGGTGCGTGAGCGACGCGATCATGCCCGGCAGGTGAGCGGCGCCGCCGGCGGCCGCGATGATGATTCGAAGGCCTCGGGCCTCGGCGCCTTTGGCGTATTCGACCATGCGCTCCGGCGTGCGGTGCGCGCTCCGAACGCCGACCTCAAAGGGGATCGCAAAACGCGTGAGCACTTCGGCTGCCGGCGCGAGCGTCTCCCAGTCGGAATCGCTGCCCATGACCAACGAGACGATGGCGCGCTGTTTCCCCATTTGAACTCTCCGCACGCGCAGCCGGCCGGCTTGCACCCTCGCACCTTTCTACCCCGCACGGCGCCATGGGCGCGAGGGGAATGGGAGGAGAACGGCGTGGGGCCCCAGGCCTCGACGAATCCGTGGAAACGCTCCCGCCGGAGGCGCATCATGTTGACCTCATGCGCTTTGTACCCCGCGTAGCCGTCTCGCTCGGCACCACGACCTTCCTTCTCTTGGCCATCGCCTGCGGGACCTCGGGCGGGACGTCCGACCCGTCGGAGGTGGACGCCGGCGGCCTCTGCCTCGAGCAGAGCTGCCGCAGCGACGATCAGTGCGGCGGCTGCAGCGGCGGCAAGACGGTCTGCGACGTGGCGGGCCGCGTGTGTGTGGCGTGCGGCCCCGCCGCCGGCGGTCGCCAGTGCCCCGCCGGCCAGAAGTGCACGAACTTCGGCGATTGCGTGCCGTCGGCGCTCGAGTGCCCCGTGGATCCGCAGGGCAACCCGACGGTCGCCTGCGCGACCTCCGCCGACTGCGGCGCCTGCGATCCGAAACACCGCCTCTGCGACGGCGCCACGAAGCGGTGCGTCGGGTGCACGCCGTCCGATTCGACGCGTTGCGTGGCCAACGAGGTCTGCGTCCAGAGCCGCTGCGCCGCCCGCTGCCCCGCGACGTGCGCGACCAACACAGATTGCTCGCAGTGCGGCGCGCCGGGCTTCGAGGCACGCGCGCGACCAAGGGCGATGCACCCAGTGCGGCACGGGCGTGCCGTGTCCCGCCGGTCAAAATTGCAGCGCCAAGGGCACCTGCGAGAAGCCCTGCGGGTTGCCCCGAAAGAAGCTCGGCTCGTGCCTCACGGACGCCGATTGCGCCGGCTGCGACGGCAGCGCCACGGCGTGCCACTTGCCGATTGGCGGCGGCGACGGTCGCTGCGGCCTCAAGGCCGCGGGCTGTGATCAGCTTGGGCCCGGCCTCACGTTGCCCGATCCGTGGAACAAGGTGACCAACCTCTGCTCGACCGACGCCAACTGCGCCGGAGTGTCCGTCGACTTCAACGTCGGCAAGGTGATCCGCGACGTGACCGGCTTCCAGAGCGTCAAGGACGCCGTCGTGCCCTACGGCATGCACGCTTGTGCGAGCGTGCAGATCCTTCCAGAGCGTTCCTGCGGTGTGTGCGCGCCTTGCCGCAAGGACTCGGAGTGCGCCCCCATCGACGTCGATCAGGTGGCGGCCCAGGCCTTCGGCCCCTTGGGGGCGGTGGCGACGGTGCTCTTGATGGACCAGGTCTTCGGCGCCTCCGACCACCGCGTGAACATGTATTGCGATCAGGTCGTCTCCGACTACGGCTACTGCCGGCCATGCCCGAATCCCTTCGCGCCATGCGGCGTCGACGCGCCGACGTCCGGTGCCGCGTGCGCCCATGGCCCGTGCGTCTCAGGGACGCCGCTCGCGGCGACGTGCAGCCCGTGCGTGGCCGACGTCTGCGTCACCGACCCGTTCTGCTGCGATCTCGAATACGGCACCTGGGACCAGAACTGCACCGACACCGCGCGGAGCGTCTGCGGCACCACCTGCCCGTAAGCGTTTCGCAACTAAGGTGCGTTCACGGCCCGGGCGGCTTAGGCTGTTCGCTCGGGGGATCACGTGGCGCGCATCGTTTTGGTCGACGACAGCCCTAGCGTGCTCAGCCTCTTGCGCCCGCGCCTCGAGGCGGCGGGGCACGAGGTTCGCTCCGTGAGCGACGCTTACGCCGGCGCCGATCTCACCCTGGCCGACCCGCCCGACGTGGTCATCACGGATCTGTGGATGCCGGGCATGAGCGGCCTGCAGCTTTGCCGCATGCTCCGCGCCGAGCCGGAGACGGCCCACGTGCCGGTGGTCCTCTTGACGGCCTCCGACGACAAGCGCTCGCGCTTTTGGGCCGATCGCTCCGGCGCCGCGGCCTTCGTGACCAAGCAGGGCGTCGGCGAGCTGCTCCACGTCGTCGACAGTCTGGTGCGGAGTCAGGCCGGGCGCGTTCGCCCGCCACCGTCGTCGCGGCGTCGGCCCGCCGCACCGGGGAGCATGCAGAACCGCCTCGCGCACCTCCTCGACGGAGCGCTCTACGATTCGGTCCTCGCCGGTGAGGTCCGCTCGCTCGCGAGCGCCGGCAGCTACGAAGCGCTGGCGTCGGGCGTCGCGCGGCTCCTGGCCCAGCTCGTCGACTTGCGGTGCATCGCCCTCGAGGCGCGCCCGGCGTCGCGCGCCGGTGCCGCCGTGACCATCGTCGTTGGTCGGTCCGAGCTCGCGAAGGCGCTCTGCGAAGAGGCGCAAGGGGCGCTCGGCGCCCTGGACGGTCTCGTGTTTCTGCCAGAAGGACTTGCGAGCACCGACGCGCCAGGGCAGGGCGCTGTCCTCCACGCCATCGATTTCGGCGAGGAGCGCCTCGGGCGCATGTGGGTCGCGCCGGCAGGCCACCGCTTCGGGCCCGACGATGAGCGCGTGGTTGGGCTCGTCGCCCGCGAATTGGGCGGGCCGCTCCGCATGGCGACGCTCGTCACCGACGCCCAGCGGCTTGCCGCGACCGACAGCCTCACGGGCCTCCTAAACCGTCGAGCCTTCGTGGAGGTGGTGGCTCGCGACGTGTCGCTGGCGCATCGTCACTCGTCGCCGCTCTCGCTGCTCTTGCTCGACCTCGATCACTTCAAACAGGTCAACGACGTCTACGGTCATGCGGTCGGGGATCTCGTGCTCTCCACCACGGCAGGGGCGCTGGCGCAGACGGTGAGAAAGAGCGATCTGGTGGCGCGGTGGGGCGGCGAGGAGTTCGTGGTGGCTCTTTCGCACACGGCGGCGTCGGGCGCCCGCGTGATGGCCGAGCGTCTCCGGCGCCAAATCGCCGACCGCGCCATCGCGCTACCCGACCGCACGTTCAACGTCACGTCGTCCATCGGCGTCGCGAGCCTCGGCCCGAACGAAGATCTCGACGGGCTCTTGGTCCGGGCCGACCGCGCGATGTACCAGGCGAAGTCGAAGGGGCGGAACCGCGTCGAGTCGGTCTGACGCTCAGAAGGTCACGACGGTCCGAATCGACTCGCCCGAGTGCATCAGATCGAAGGCCTCGTTGATGCGCTCGAGGGGCAGCGTGTGGGTCACGAGGCTGTCGATGTCGATCTTCTTGTCCATGTACCAGTCGACGATCCGTGGCACGTCGGTCCGGCCGCGCGCGCCGCCAAAGGCGGAGCCCTTCCAGACGCGACCGGTGACGAGCTGGAACGGCCGGGTCTTGATCTCTTGCCCCGCGCCGGCGACGCCGATGATGATCGACTCGCCCCAACCACGGTGGCAACACTCGAGCGCCTGCCGCATGAGGTCGACGTTGCCCACGCACTCGAAGCTGTAGTCGGCGCCACCTTTGGTGAGCTCGACGAGGTGAGCCACGAGATCACCCTTGATGGCGCGCGGGTCGACGAAGTGCGTGAGGCCGAACTTTCGCGCGAGCGCCTCGCGCTTCGGGTTGATGTCGACGCCGACGATGACATCGGCGCCTGCCATGCGCGCGCCCTGAATGACGTTGAGGCCGATGCCGCCCAGCCCAAAGACGACGACGCTCGCGCCGGGCTCGACCTTCGCCGTGTAGATCACCGCGCCGATGCCCGTCGTGACGCCGCACCCGATGTAGCAAATCTTCTCGAAGGGCGCGTCGGGCCGCACCTTGGCGAGCGCGATCTCCGGCAACACGATGTGGTTCGCGAAGGTCGAGCAGCCCATGTAGTGATGGATCTTCTCCTTGCCGATGGAGAAGCGGCTCGTGCCGTCGGGCATGACGCCCTTGCCTTGCGTGGCCCGGATGGCGGTGCACAAGTTGGTCTTGCGGCTGAGGCACGACTTGCAACCGCGGCACTCGGGTGTGTAGAGCGGAATGACGTGATCGCCCTTCGCGACGGACGTGACGCCGGCGCCGACGTCCACCACGACGCCGGCGCCCTCGTGACCGAAGATGACCGGGAAGAGCCCCTCGGGGTCTTGCCCGGAGCGGGTGAACTCGTCGGTGTGACACACCCCGGTGGCCTTGATTTCCACGAGGACTTCACCGGCCTTCGGGCCCTCGAGCTCAACGTCTTCGATCTTGAGCGGCTGGCCTGGACCGTAGGCAACGGCAGCGCGTGTTTTCATGAGCGCCAACGTACCCGCGACGGCCGCGGCCAGGGAAGCCCGGCGAAGGCGGATGTAGGCGAAGCGGTCGCCGTGATAGCCACTCCCGCGCCCCGAATGTTTGCCATAATGGGCAGACATGAACTGGCTTGGTGGAGCGCTCTCTGCGCTCGTCCTTGGCGCCTCGGCGCTCTTTGTTGCTTGCTCGTCGGATGAGGCTGCGCCCGTCGACGCCGGCGTTGACGCGCCCATCTTCAATCCCACCGGCTGCCAAGGGACGCGCTGCTCGTCGGACCTGCACGAGGTCCTCGACTGCAACGACCAAGTCATCAAACGCTGCCCCGAGGGTGAAGGCTGCACGCCGGGCGGCTCCTGCATCCCCGCGTGCGAGAGCGCCCGCCTCAACAAGAGCACGCTCGGCTGCGAGTACTACGCCGTTGACCCGGGCACCGACGGCAGCGCCGACGGCTCGTGTTTCGCGGCCTTCGTGGCCAACACGTGGACGGCGCCGCTCAACCTCGCCGTCGCGTACGACGGCAAAGACCTCGACGTCTCCACGTTCGCGCGCGTGCCCGTCGGCTCAGGCCCGGCGCTTCGCTACGATCCGTTGCCCTCGGGTCAACTGCCTCCGGGGCAAGTCGCGATCTTGTTCCTCGCCGACTTTGCGGCGCCCGGTGTTCCGTCCGCGACGCGTTGCCCCGCTGGCGTCACGGCGGCTGTCTCGAACGGCCTCGCGTCGTCGAGCAAGACCGCCATTCTGAAGGCCTTTTCGATCCGCACGACGGCGCCCGTCGTCGCCTACGACATGTTCCCGTACGGAGGCGCGGCCAGCTACATCTCGAGCGCGACCTTGCTCGTGCCGGTCTCGGCTTGGGGCGACAACTACGTCGGCGTGACGGGATTTCCCCGAGGCCCCGCCGTTCCGGTGAGCTCGCTGTCGCAGCCCTTCTTGCAGATCGCGGCGGCCGAAGACGGCACGGAGGTGACCGTTCGCCCGAGCGCCGCCATCGTCGGCGACACCGGCGTCGCGCCGTCGCCAGCCAACACGCCGCAGACCTACTCGCTGGCCAAAGGCCAGGTCCTCCAGCTCAAGCAGAACGAAGATCTGACGGGGTCGATCGTCAAGGCCAACAAGCCCGTCGGCGTTTGGGGCGGCAGCTCGTGCATGTACATCGAGGTGACCGACAACGCGTGCGACTCGGCGCACCAACAGTTGGTCCCCGCGCGCGCGCTCGGCACGCGCTACATCGGCGCCCGCTATCGCGATCGGCTCCAAGGCCGTGAAGAGGCGCCGCCCTGGCGCATCGTCGGCGTCGTCGATGGAACGCAGCTCAGCTACGAGCCGAGTCCGCCGGTCGGCGCACCAACGACGATCCAGAGCGGGCAGTCCGTCATCTTCCGCGCGAACGCAGCCTTCGTCGTGAAGAGCCAAGACGGCGCACACCCCTTCTACTTGGCCGGCCACATGACGGGCCAGCAGTCGAGCGGCCTCGATTTCGGCGTGGGCGATCCGGAGTTCGTCTCGGCCGTCGCGACCGAACAATACCTGCGCTCGTACGTCTTCATGACCGATCCGACGATGAGCTTCACCAACCTCGTGATCACGCGGCTCAAGGGCCCAAAGGGCTTCGCCGACGTGGAGCTCGATTGCGGCGGCAAGCTCGTCGGCTGGCAGCCCGTGGGCAACACCGGCGACCTCCAATTCACGCGCTTCGACATGGTCGTCTCCGGCAACGGCGTCGGCGCATGCAACAACGGCCGACACAGCATCAAGAGCGACCAGCCCTTCGGTCTCACCGTGTGGGGTTGGGACAAGACGGTCAGCTACGCGTACCCCGCGGGCGCGAGCATCGCCCCGATCAACGAGGTCGTCGTTCCCGTCGTGAAGTGAGCGCTACTCCGGGATGTCTTGGAAGGCGTCCAAGACCTCGTCCTCGAGCGCGTCGGCCTCTTCGGTCGTGAGGGCCAAGGCGTCGATGAGCTGCAGATCGAACTCGAACTCTTCGTCGCTGGTCTCGAGATCGCAGAGCGCCAGCGCGTAGGCCACCTTGTACGCGAGCTTCCGCGCCTCCGGCCGCGTGAGCTCGGCGCCGCGTGCGCGAAGGTGCTCTTCGGCCACCTCGCGATCGAGGTCGGGCCCGAAGCGCTCGAGGATGAGCTCGAAGTCACGGTCGCTCACCGTGGGGGCGGCCGCGCTCCCCGAGAGCTGCCGCAGCCGACCGGCCACGGCGCGAAAGGCGACGAGCTCCTCGTCGTGGAGCTTGCGGTCGGCAGCGATGGCGAGGAACGCGATCTCGAGGATCCCGTCGGCCTCCGCTTTCGAGAGGGAAAGGCTGCCTTCGGGGACGGCGCGCAGGACGCCTTCGGTCGGGTCGGGCATGGCGCGGAGAATACCAGAGGTCCTTGGCCGCGAGGGCTACCAGTCGAGCGTCCCGATCTCTAGCTAGCCATCGCTCTAGGACTCCGCGTCGCGATCCTCCGGGGGCGGCATCAGCGCTCGGACGTTCTGCACCAGGAAGAGCGTCGCGAGGATGGCGGGCCAGGCGGCGCCGACGTTTCCGGCCAAGAGCGCGGTGAGGCCTCCCGTTGCGAGGACGTAGCCGATGATGGCCACGGCGATGAGCGCCGACACGACGTGCGCCGGCTTGCGGCCCCGCCCGCCGGTGAGCGCATCGAGGGTGCGGGCCATCACGTTGCCGCCGTCGAGCGGGAGCATGGGGATGAGGTTGACGGCGCCCCACGCGACGTTGACCCAGATGAGCTGAGAGACGATGGCCTTCGACAGCGCCGTCGTCGCGACGGAGCCTGACGCCGCCCACACGACGGCACCGAGCGCCAAACCCGCGAAGGGACCCGCGAGGCTGATCAAGATGTGCGGGCCGGGACCGAGCGGCCGGCCTGCGGTCCAGGAGGTCGTGCCGCCCATGCCGTGCAGGTCAATCTCCGGGACGAGCCCGAAGGCACGACCCATCAGCGCGTGGCCGAACTCGTGGACCATGACGGACACGAAGACGACGACCAACCAAGAGATGAGCAGGGGCCCGGGTCTGCCTCCGGCGAGCATCGCCGCCGTGAGGAAGAAGAAGAAGTGAATCCGCACCGGGACGCGCGCAAGGCGGAAGGAGAGCACCCAACGAGTATGCCCCAGCGCGCAGGCCTTGTCCTAGCCGCCCGGACCGACCATGCTTCAGGCGCATGACGCTTCGGACGATTTCGCCGGCGCTGGCCTTGGTCGTGGCGGCCGCATGCACGTCGGAGTCGCCGCCGGCCCCGGTCAAGTGCGAGGCGTTCGTGCTGCCCGCAGGGACCGACTTGCTCGCGCCGCCCACGACGTTTCGGGCGGCGGTGGTGCCGCTGTTCGCGCAGAGTTGCGGGTTTTCGAGCTGCCATGGCAACGCGCTCGCGCGAAACTCGGCGGGCCTCTACCTGGGCGGCAAAGACGAGGTGCCCGACGCGACGCGGATCCGAAAGGGGCTCCTTGAAGCGTCCTCGGAGCTCACCTCGATGCCGCTCGTGGTGCCCGGCGAGCCGACCAAGGGCTACCTCATGCGCAAACTGGACGGCGATCACTGCCTCCTCGACGCCTCCTGCGAGGGAAAGAGCTGCGGACAAGCCATGCCCCGCGACAACGAGCTGCTTCCGGCTGAGGTGCGCCTCGTGGTGCGCCGGTGGATCGCGCAGGGAGCCAAGGACGACTGAAACGTGACGCCACAGGCGGACAGCGCTTACGCTTGTCCGCGCCCATGGGTGTTGTTTTTGGCGTCGTCGCTGGCTCCGTCATCGGGCGTGAGCACGTTCAGAAGGGGCGCAACAACCAGGACGGCTTCGCCGTACGCATCGAGGAACAGCGGCTCGCAGCGGTCGTGACCGACGGCTGCTCGTCGTCTCGCTACTCGGAGGTCGGCGCGCGGCTCGGCGCGCAGTTCCTCGCGGGCGAGATCGCCCGACGCATGCAGGCCGGGAAGGCCGGGATGGAGCTCGCCTACGGCACGACGCGCGCGCTCGTCACGTACCTCGACAACGTCGCTCGCGGGGCGTGCCCCGATGACAGGGAGCGCGAAGAGTTCATCGCCGAGACGCTGCTCTTCGGCTTCCTTGGCCTCGCCATCGATGGCACGCGCGTGTCTGTGTTCGGCGTCGGCGACGGCGTCGTCTCGCTCAACGGTGACGTGCAGATCATCGATCCGGGGCCCGACAACGCGCCGCCCTACGTGGGGTACCTCATCATGGAGGGGCCTTCGCGCGGCGCCATCCCCGAGCTCTACGTGCAGGCCAACGTCGAGCAGGTGGATACGCTTCTCATCGGCACCGACGGTCTCGTCGACCTCGAACGCACGCCCGACTTGCCGCTGAAGAACGGTGACCGCCAGGGCGGCATCGATCAGTTCGAAGCCGACGCGATGTTGACGGCGCAGGCCGGACGGCTGCAGCGGCGCCTCGCTGTCCTTGGCGAGCTCAACGGTCGAATGCGCGACGACACGACGGCCGTTCTCGTGAGGCGCGTGCGCTGAGGCCCGGGCCGCTGGCTTGCGGAGTCCGCCGGGCCGATTGGCTGCCGTTTCGGAATGGCCGCACTGGGCCGACTCACTAGCCAGTACGGGGGCTTTTCGAGTGGCCGCGACGAGCCCGCGATCCGCACACTAGCCTGCCTCGACGAGGGCAGGGAATCGTGCAAAATGGCCGTCGGATCGATGTGCTCGAACGCGGATGAACGGATGTCCGTTGGCGAGGTCTTCGAAGCTCTTCTCGCCAGTGAGTCGCTGTTGGCGTTGCTCGTCGACGCCACCGGCATGACCATTCGCGAAAATTGTGCCTGGGCGCGCGCGTTTCCTGCGCAGACCGCGGTGGGTCTTCGGTTTCCCGACGAGATCGACGCCATCCTCGCGTCGACCGTGGCGGCTGAGGAGGTTCGCTGGGAGCGCGTGTCCGATGGCATGGGCGCCTCCGTCGTTATCGCGCCGCCCCCCCCCATGAGCGACGTTGGCCCGCTCCTGGAGGCGTGGCCCGAACATGTAGCGGTCTACGCACTCGACGGGCACTGGCTCGCTGGGAAGTCGGCGAGCTGGGCCGCGTCAGGCCGGACGAGCCATCGGCTCAAGCTCTGGGAGGTGCCGTGGATCGCAGCCCGTCCAGCCTTCGCCGACGCAGCGCGCGCGGCGTTCGCACGCGCGACGGCCGGCGAGGCCTCTTCGTTCGATGAGGGCGGACCGATGAGTGCGGCCCCGGAGATCGAGCCGGTTCGCGTGCACATGTCGCCGGTCGTCCGCGGCGGGCGGGTCGTCGCCGTAGCCGGCTTCGTCACGAGCGGTGCCGCCGAGGCTCGCGCGCTCACGAAACTTCGGCAGAGCGAGGAGAGTCTTCATGAGGCGCAGCGCATCGCCCGGCTGGGAAGCTGGGCCGAGCGGGCTGACTCGACCCTCGTCGTGTCACCGGAACTGTGTCGGCTGCTCGAACTCGACCCCGCGACGGAAATGGACTTGGATGACGCCTTCGCGCGTGTCCAGCCGGAGGATCAGGCGCTCGTGCGCGAGTGTCTCGGCCCATGCCCGACTGGGGCGACCACCGAAGCACTCGTCCGCGTGCCTCGCCCCGGCGGGGTCACGCGCTGGTTGCGGCTTCGCTGCGCTCACGCCGAAGGGGGAAAGCGCAGTGGGACCGTCCAGGATGTGTCGCATCGCGTCGCAGCTCGTCAAGAACTTCAGACGCACTCGCTCGTGCTGAGCTCCCTCAGCGAAGGCGTCCTCTTTATCGACGAAACGTACGCCATTCGCTTCGCCAATCCCGCGCTCGAACGCACGTTCGGCTACGCGGCCGGCGAGCTCTTGGGGCGCCCCGTAGGATCGTTGAACGCGCTCACCAACGAGGGAAACGCCGCGCTCCGCGAAGCGATCTTAGCGGGACTCGCGCGCCAGGGCTCCTGGTCGGGCACGCTTGCGAGTCGCCGGAAAGACGGCACCGTCTTTACCTCTCGCGCGCACGTCACGAGGCTCGAGACGCCCGGGGGGCCCGTCTTCGTCTCGGTGCTGCGCGACATCACCGACGAAGAGCGGGCGACTGCTGCGCTACGAGAGAACGCGCGCCTCGAGGCCGAGGCCACCTACCGCAAGGAGCTCCTCGACGAGTTCCACCACCGCGTGAAGAACAACCTCCAGACCATCGCGAGCATGCTCCGCGTGCATTTCGGTTCACTTCGCGATCCGGCAACGCAGGCGCTTCTCGCAGCCGCGCTGCATCGAATCGAGGCTGTGGCGCTCGTTCACGAAAAGCTGAGCGAGGCGGAGGTCGATGGCGATCTCGATATGCTGAGCTACCTTGGCCAGCTAGCGAAGTTGGTCGCCGAGGTCCACGGTACGGCAACGCAGCTCGCGGTTCGAGTTAGCTCGGAGCCGCTGGGATTGCCTTCGGAGCGGTACCTCGACTTGGGCCTGCTCCTCAGCGAGCTCATCACCAACGCCTTCCCGCCACGGCCTCCGCGGGCGCGACGGCTTCGTGACCGTGGTGCTCGACACGGCCGGCGACGACGCGCTCCTCGTCGTGGATGATGACGGGGTGGGCTGCCCGGCTGAGCCGGCGTCGCTCGGCGCCCGTCTCGTGCAGCAGCTCGCGCTCCGGCTCGGTGGAGACGCGCGTTGGGAGGAGAGACCCGGAGGCGGAACGCGCGTAACGGTGCGCTTCCCGCGCGGCAGCGCTACGAAACGAGACGCTGCAAGAGCTCTTGCTGCGAGTGAACCCCCAGCTTCGCGAAGATCGCCTTGAGGTGATTGCGCACGGTTGCTTGGCTGATGAAGAGCTTGCGAGCGATGGCGGGGACGCGATTGTGTGCGAGCAGCTCGCGGAGCACCTCCCATTCGCGTCGTGAGAGGTCGGTGAGGCCGGGAACGGGCCTCACTTCCGTCCGCGACGAGGGCGACGCCAGGCCGAGCTCGACCACCTCGGCGGCTATGCGCTGAACGGCGGCACCCAGGCGTCGCGCGCGGTCTGCGGCTCCGCCCTCGAAGCCCACGATCATCGCGGCGAGGAGCTGTTGCTGCGAAAACGGCTTCACCACGTAGCCCACTGGGTTCGTGTCGGCGGCGGCGCGCGTGGTCTTCGCGTCGCTGCGGCCCGTGAGGTAAAGGAAGGGGACGTTGCGGCGGCTAAGGCTCGCGCCGAGCGAGAGGCCGCTGCCGCGTTCGAGACCGATGTCGACGATGACGGCATCCGGGCAGTGCTCATCGAGGGCGCGCTCTGCGTCGTCGACCGCGGCCACGACGGCGCGCACGTCATAGCCAGCCCCGGCGGCGGTCGCGCGAATGTCCTCCGCCACGATGGGATCGTCTTCAACGACGAGGAGCCTAGGGAATGGCGCGCCTGACAACGCCGTCAAGTAGAGCCTCATTCGTCAGGCGGCGCCAGTGACAAGCGGGTGACACGCCTTGCGCGGCTGGGCCATTGGGATGGCCGAACTGGCTGCTCGCAAGTGGCCAGCGTGGATCGGACGCCCGAATGCCCGCGGTCCGGCCATCGAGCGCGCCGTGGGTCGTGCCGTTCCGTCGTTGGAGAGGGGAAACGCATGTTCGTTCGTTCGCAATACGTCTCGAGCGAGGCTCGGGAGCGCATCTGTCAGGTGTTTGGCGCCATGGCGGAGGAGCTCGAGCGGCGCGGCGCGCTTGAAGAAGCCGACTTCTTCTTGCGCGCCGCCGTGGAGTTCGTTCAAACCGATGCCGAGGAGGGGCCCAGCCACGTGTGGCTCGACGTGCTCCTCGAGCGTCTGGCGCGGGTCGTCGAACGGCGGAGTCAGCCGGTTGTCGCGCTCGCCTTCTGGCGCCGAATCGTAGGGACGCGGCGCGAGCGATACGGCGAGCGCGACGGCCGCACGCGTGACGCTGCGGCCCAGGCCGCGCGCTTGGGGCTGGCCCGCGCCGCCGCGGGGACGCCCGTGAGCAGTCCTGTGACGAGGCCCTTGAAGGCGGAGGGAGGATGAGCGCCGCGACAGGAACGATGGCGTGGCGCCGCCTTGCCGATACGCTTCAGGCGGCCATGGGCACGAGCCTCCGCGAGACGCTTGGTGTGGGCGATCTCGTCCTCTTCCCCTGCGGCCACGCCTTCTCCGTGCGTCTCATCGACGTGCAGCGCGAGGTCGAGCTGTTGGTCACGCTGTTGGTGGGACCGGACGCCGCGCGCGGGATCGCCGAGCGAATGCTGGGAGAGCCCATCGACGACCCCGAGCTGGCGGCCGAATTCGTCTCCGAGCTCACCAACATCGCCATGGGCGCCGTCAAAGAGAGCTTCGTCTTGGATGGCTTCAACCTGACGAGCGGCTTGCCGTACCCGACCACCGCCGACGAACTCGCGGAGATCGAAGCCGCGCGCGTCGTCGGGCAACGCGTCGCGCTCGAGTGCACCTCCTTCGAGGTCGTCTTCTTCGTGGGCCTCAAGTGGCGGGGCACGAGCCGCGTAGCCGTCGCTCACTTGCGAGAGGGCATGGTGTTGGCTCGCGATCTGCTCGGCCCAAAGGGCGTCCTCCTGCTCCGCGCGGGCGCTCGAATGACGGCGTCGATGATCGAGCGGCTCTCGCGCCACGAGGGTGAGGTCCTCGCGGAGGTGTGCTGAGACCGTCGAGGTGTGGACGCGCGAACTTGTGCAGGCGCGAAGTGGGGTGGACGCACATGATGCTTTGGGGTGATCGCTGCGTGGGCGTTCGATCCGTGCCCAGGGTGCGTGCACTACGGGGATACGCTGAGCGCATTGTGACGGGGGAGGAGCTTGCCACGGGCATCGTCGAAGGTGTCACGGCCACGGCCAACGTTGGTGTCGTGGTCGTCGGCGCCGACGACCGCGTGCTGTTCGTCAACGCCGGGATGGCTGCGATGTTGGGCGTGACACCTGCGGCGATGGTTGGTCACTTGCTGGCGGAGTTCACGGTCGCCGAGCAGAGCGAGCCCGCCGACGAACCGGGACCGTGGCGAGGTCGAGGCATCGCAGCGTGCTTCGAGCTCCGCCTAAAGCACGCCGATGGCTCGGACGTCTGGCTTCTCGTCGACGCGAGCCCCCATCTTGGCGCGTGCGGTATGTCCGGAGGTTCGCTCGGTCTCGTTGTCGACATTACCGCGCGCAAGTGCTCCGAGACCGCTCTCCGCCGCGCCCAAGAGCGGCTCGCCGCGCACGAGGGTCAACGCGCGTCGCTGTTGGAGGAGCTCTACGCGGCGGCGCCCGACGCCATCGTCGTCGCCGCGCCCGATGGGCGCGTCCTGCTCGCGAACCCCGCGGCGGAACGGCTCTTCGGCTACGAGCTGGGCGCGCTCATGGGGCTCACGATCGAGGCGTTGCTCCCGGCCCGCGTGAGGGCGGCGCACATTGGGCATCGGGAAGGCTACTTCGCCGCGCCGCCCGCGGGCCATGGGCGGGGGCGAAACCTGGTTGCGCTTCGGAGTGACGGCACCGAGGTGCCGGTGGACATATCGCTTGCTTCGTTCGCTCACGAAGGGCGTCCCGCTGCGCTTGCCGTCATCCGCGACATCACGGAGCGCAAGCGGATGGAACAATCCCTCGGCCACCTGGAGGAGCAGCTCCGGCAGAGCCAGAAGCTGCAGGCCGTTGGCGTGCTGGCGGGTGGCGTGGCGCACGACTTCAACAACCTGCTGTCGGTCATCCTCGCCTACTCGCAGATCGTCTTCGAGACGCTGGCCCCCGAAGACCCGATGGCCGGCGACATCGACGAGATTCGAACCGCGGCGCAGCGCGCGACCGAGCTGACGCGGCAGCTCTTGGCCTTCGGTCGCAAACAGGTCCTGCGGCCGCGCGTGCTGAACCTCAATCACATGCTGCTCGACATGCAACGCATGTTGGGGCGTGTGCTCGGAGACGCCTGCGAACTCTCGCTGTTTCCGGCGGACGCGCTGTGGAGCGTGTACGCGGACCTAGGGCAGATGGAGCAGGTCATCGTGAACCTGGTGGTTAATGCCCGCGACGCGATGGAGCAAGGCGGCCGTCTGACGATTGAGACCTCGAACGTGACGCTAGATGCCGAATACGCGGCTACGCACGTCGACGTTAGCCCAGGGCCTCACGTCATGCTGGCGGCATCCGACACGGGGCGAGGAATGGACGCCGCGACGCGCGAGCGAATCTTCGAGCCGTTTTTCACGACCAAAGACCGAGGCAAGGGCACCGGGCTCGGCTTGTCGACGGTCCACGGAATCGTCAAACAGAGCGGTGGGCACATCTGGGTCTACAGCGAGCCCGGCAAGGGAACCACGTTCAAGATCTACCTGCCGCGCGCGCGCCCGATGTCGAGCCAGACTCGTCGGTAGCGCCGCCACCGCTGACCCTCGAGGATCGGAGACGGTCTTGCTCGTCGAAGACGACGAACAGGTCAGGAGCGCCACACGCGCCATCTTGCGCAAGGCCGGCTACGCCGTGCTCGAGGCGGCCAACGGCGGCGAAGCGTTCCTCGTGGCCGAAAAATTCCCGGCGACCATTCATCTGCTCCTGACCGACGTCGTGATGCCTCGCATGAGCGGCCGCCAGGTCGCTGACCGGCTTGCGCCGCTGCGGCCTGAAATGCGGGTCCTCTACATGTCGGGCTATACGGAGAACGCGATCGTTCACCACGGCGTTCTGGAGTCGGGCATCGCGTTCCTGCAGAAGCCGATCACGCCCGATGCGCTGCGTCGGAAGATCCGCGAGGTGCTTGACGCCGGTCCGCCGGTCGGAAGCGTCTGAGGCGTGGACGCAAAGCTACGCGCGGCCGCCAGACCCAACGCCTGCGCCGCCAGAGGAACGGTCCACGGGGCGCAAGAGTGTCGCCAATCCACGGAGAGGAGCGCCGAGCTTGATCTACCGCGCTGCCGGGACCTGCAGCTTCTCGAGGACGCACGCTGAGGCCCGCGTGAGCCCCATCGGGGCAATGCGGCCCGGCGGCTCGCGACCGCAGAGGAGGGCCGTGTCGATGCAGGTGTCGAGCGCCGCCGGCACGATGCGCCCTGCTCCGAGGAGGTCGTCGCACGTGCCTTGGGCTGACGAGAGGACGGAGGCCTGCCACGCGCTCGCGGCGCGTTGGCCTGTGTAGAGTCCCACGGCCAAGCCGACCGCGATGAGGTACGGGACGGCGCGGACCACGCGCGGAACGACCCCACCGGCGCCGCCCGCACGCTGCCGAACGTAGGCGCGGAGACAAATGGCGTAGAACGCCGCAAAGAGCGCTGCGGTGACGAGCGTTGGGCCGTCAAAGAGCTCGGCGAGCGGGCGAGCGGCGCGACCCGACGACGCCACGACCGCGTGGCACACGAAGAAGCCGACCACCCAGGAGCACGCGAGGAGCCCGCCTGCCACGAGTAGCGCGGCCTGCAGCAAGACGCCGCCCTCAACGCGAGGGGGAGGGCCGGGCGGCGTGCTCACGGGGGTAACCACGAATCGTAGGATAGTGGGAGCGGTTAGCCCGAGGGCAAGAAGATCCCACGCTGAACTCGACGTGGATCCGAGGCGCTACCGTGATCGGCACGAGGCGTCGGGCGCCGTGGAGCGCCAGTCGCCGGACGCGCACCGGAAGGGCTTGCCCTCGAAGTCGGAGCGCACGCAGGTGCCCTCCTCCACGACGCGCATGAGCGTGCCGGAGAAGCACTGGCTGTCGCCGAGGGGCTTCCGAGCCGTGGCCGCCGCCTCCTTTATCTGTGGGACCGACTCGAGATCCGTGAACGTGAAACCCTCTTCGCGCAGTTGCGGAACGATGCGCTTGACCATGTCCACGGTCTTGCCGTGAATGTCGTGGAAAAGGACGATGCCGCGGCCTTTGGCGCGGATCTCCGCGAGGTAGAGATCGCCGCAACGCTCGATGGAGACGTTGGTCGACCAACAGTTCCAATCGGCGGCGCTCGTCGCCGTGAGCGAGGTGCCGATGTCCCAGTGAATCGGACCGACGTATTTGTTCATGGGCGAACGCTGGAGCGCCCGTTCCAGGATGCCGTTGTAGCCGGCGTAAGGCATGCGCAGGTAGGCGGGGCGTCCCGGCTGCGCGTCGACAATGAAGTCGTCGACGCGACGAATTTCATCCACCATCCTCTCGGGCGACTGCCGCGGCAGGAGCAAGTGACCGTAGGTGTGATTTGCCAGCAAGTGGCCGCGGGCCACCACGTGCCGTGCGGCGCCGCCGAGCGCCGCGAGTCGTGTGCCGTTGATGAAAAAGGTCGCCTTGATCTGGCTTTCGGCGAGGTAGTCCGCGAGCTCCGCCGTGCGAGGTCCGGGGCCGTCATCGAAGGTAAGGTGGAGGACTTTTTGGGGGAGCGTGGCGCCGCGAAGTTGACCCTCGATGACGAGATCTTGAGCAGCGGCATTGTCTCGGACAGCGGCCTCGTCGGCGTGGTCGTCGTCGTTGCCCTCGCCGGCGCAGGCGCCGGCCGACGCGAGCAAGAAAAGGGAAGCGGCAAGGCGGCGCATGGCCCTCTCGGTGCAGAGTCTGTTCCATCGTCAGACGGCAAAGGACCCGGCTCGAACGCGGGGTTGCACGGTGCGGAGGACGAGGCGTTGGGGCCTGGTGCTCGGGGGCTGGGTCAAAAAGTGCCGGGGCGCTATCGGGGAGCGGGTCCTCCAAACCCCAAGGCTCGCGCCTGCGCGGGTCCGGTGTCGCGGCGCCGCCAGAGGAACGCGTCGAGGGCGTAGTGCGTCGCCTGAGGCAACGCGAGCAGCGGAACGAGGAGCGTCATGAGCCACGAGGTGGTGCTCGGCATCGCGTGAGCGCTACCGCCGCCGCTCCCGGGCAAGCCTTCGCTACCGCCGAAGAGCCATGGCCGATCGTGCCAGACGGCCCGATCCCAAACCATCTCCTCGAGGAACGCCAAGGCCAAGAGGACCCCGAAGAACGCGACGAGCCCGTGAGCCACGACGCGAGCGCCCAAGGTCTTCGCGCCCGTCGGCTCCTCGGCGCGGAAGCGCGCGTAGTGCCACAGGAGCGCAAAGTAGGGGACCCCGTGGATCACGACGTTGGTGATCGTGAACTCGAAGTCGCCGCGCGCCCCCACGATCCCGCACCACCAGAGGAGCGCCGTCGTGCCCACGACGGTGATCTTGCCGAGGTTGATGCGTCGCTCCCGGACGAAGGTCTGTGCTTGGCGAAGGACGAACAACGAAAGCGCCGTGAGCAAGAGGGCGACGCTCGGCGTGATGAGCGCCGCGAGCCGGGGCGTACCGACGAAGTCGCCGTGAACAAACCACGAGAACGGGCGCGGCAAGGTCGCGTGCCAGATGAGGAGCGGCACGCCGGTGCCGAGGTAGATGGCCGCGTCGTCGAGGATGCGGTCGATGCGCGAGCGTTCGCCCGCCCGCGCGCGGTAGATGGCGACCCAACCGGCCTGCTGCCGCACGAAGTGAAAGACCGCGAGGTACGCGAGCGTGCGCCAGAAGGCGAGCGGTGACGCCGCATGAAGGAGCGCGCCGGCGATCCAAAGCGCGATCGGTAGAAAGAAGTAGAGCCTGGGGCGCCGGGCCAGCTCCTCGCCGTCCAGGTACGTTCGAAAGATCGTCGACCACACGTGGGCCACGTCGATGGCGAGGACGAGCGCGACCCAGCCCCACTCGGGCAACTCGGCGTCCTGTCCCAAGGCGCGCCACGCGAGCACGGCTCCGAGGGCGACGGCGGCGCTGCCACCGAAGACCGCGAGGTCGGTGCCGGCGCCCCACATGAACGGCCCGACGCGAATGCGGCGGCGCTCCGCGTCGACGACGCCCGACGTCACGTGAGCCTCAGGAGGCCTGTCGCCCCCCGTCGCTCGAGCACGTCTTCGGCGGCCCGCACGCCCCAGTGCTGCGCTTCTTCGAAGAGACCCACGCCGGAGACGTCGGAGTGCGCGAAGAAGACTCGCCCAAGCGGACGCGCCCGCGCCTCTCGCGCCGCCGCGCTCATCGACCCGACGCCGGGTCGCGCCATCGCGTGGCCCCAACGCCACACGTCGATGGCCTCGACGCGCTCCCGGAGGCCCACATGGGCTCGCGAGAGATCGCTCATGACGACGTCGCACCACGCGGCATGATCGAGGTCGAGGAGGCGCTTGCGGCCCGCGGCGCCGCCTTCGGTCAGCGGGTAGTAATACGTGAACACCGTGGGGCCGTGGTCGACGAGAGCCTGGTGGGTTGCCACGACGTAGCCGAGCGACGGCGAGTCGTAGAGGACGTTGTCCCAAGCGAGCGGGAAGCCGCGCGAGAGCGGTCGATCGCGGAGGTGGAGGTTGGCGACCATCCAGGCCCCGTACTCGAGCGACGCGACGTGCGCCGGCGGCGCATCGCGGAAGGGCCTGATGACGTGCCGTGCCGTGAACTTGGGTGCCGCGAAGACGACCTGATCGGCGACGTAGCGGCGGACGCGGTTCTCCTTCACGTCGAGGACGCGGAGCGCCACGTGATCGTCTCTCGGATCGATGTCGACGACGAGCGAGTTGGTCTGAAGTCGCGGTGCGACGGCGCCCGCGAGGTGCTCGACGATGCGCCCGTTGCCGTGGGGCCATGCGAGGAGCTCGGCCGCCGTGTCGCCCTCTTCAAAGGTCCGCGAGACGAAGTAGAAGAGTCCGGCCCACGCGCTCGTGGTCTCGGCCAGGAGGCCGTAGTCGTCGCGGCAGGCGTAGTCGACGAGCCACAAGAGACGCGGGCTGCGAAAGCCGTGCTGCCGCATCCAATCCGCCATCGTGATGCGATCGAGCGCGAGAATCTCCGCGTCGTCGCTCGAGTGCGCGATGGGGATGGTGAACGCCTTTCGGCCTTTGGCATCGCGGAAGGCGACGAGCTTCGCCACGGCGGCCTCGAAGGCCGAGAGCTCGCGAGCGTCCGCCTCGGACGCTCCCGCGCGAAGGTAGAGGCCCTCGTACCAGCGACCGAGGTGATAGATGCGCTCCTCGGGCGCCCGCACGAGCTGCTCCTCGGCGCCGATGGGCTGGTCCTTCTCGTCCTTACCGACGAGCGCGCCCATCTCCGAAAGCAGCGAGACGAGGGCGCGATTCTCCGTCGACGGCATCGGGACGTAGTGAGCGCCCCAGGGGTACGAGAGCGCGCCTGACGTCCCGAAGGTCGACGTGCCGCCGGCCCTCGGTTCGAGATCGAAGAGCGTGTAGTCGCGAAAGCCGAGTCGCTCAAAGCGCCACGCCGTGGAGAGACCGCTGGGACCGCCGCCCACGATGGCGACGCCAACGCGCCGCTCTTCGCTCGGCTCGACGAGCAGCGCCGCGCGAAGCTTGTGGCCGATGTCCATCGAAGCGCCGAGCATCGCGCCGGCGATGGGCGGGGGCGGTGGCCGCCGGCACGCCGCGGCCGCGACGGGAGCTGTGAGAAAGGCTTCGAGGATCTGACGCCGTGTGATGGCAGGCGCCTTCAGTTCCACCGGCGCCACTCCTTCTCGTAGTAGTGGACGAGGATCTGGTTGTTGAGGCGGTTGACCTCGACGCCCGGCTCCTCCCGCATGTCGCCGGGCACGAGAAAGAGCGAGCGCATGGCCTCGGCGTTCAAGAACTTCAGCTCCATGCCCGCCGGTGGCTGGTCGGGCGTGGCGAAACCCTCGAGTTTGGCCAAAACGAAGCCCCACTCACCGAAAGACGGGACGGCGAGGTGGTACGGGCGAATGACGAAGCCCGCCGCCTCCATGGTGTGCGCGATGCACCAGTAGGAGATTCGCGCGAAGAGCGGCGAGGTCGATTGAACGGCGACGGCCGCACCGGGCGCGAGCCGGGCCTTGAGCAGCGAGTAGAAGCGTGTGGTGTACAGCTTGCCGAGGGAGAAGTTGTTGGGGTCGGGAAAGTCGACCAGCGCCACGTCGAACATGTCGCTGGCGCTGGCAAGCCACACCATGGCGTCGGTGTTGATGACGCGGACCTTGGGGTGGACAAAGGAGTCCTTGTTGAGGTCGCGCAAGAGAGAGAAGCTCTTCGCGAAGGCCGTCATGGCCGGGTCGATGTCGACCAGCGTGACCGACTCGACCTCGCGGTGCTTCAAGATCTCGCGAACCGCGAGGCCATCGCCGCCGCCGAGCACGAGCACGCGCCTCTTCTCCTCCGCCACCGTGAAGGCGGGGTGAACGAGGGCCTCGTGGTAGCGGTACTCGTCGGCCGACGCGAACTGCAGGTTGCCGTTGAGAAAGAGCTGAAAAGAGTTCTGGTTGCGCGTGACGACGATGCGCTGGTAGCTCGTCTGCTTCGCGTAGATGACCTCGTCGGCGTAGATCTGATCTTCCGCGAGGGCCGTGAGCTTGTCGGCCTGCAAGAAGCCCACGAAGAGCAGGGCGAAGGCCAAGAAGCCGCGCACCCGCGCGCCCCGCAGCCGCTCCTCGGAGCCGCCAACGAACCACGTCGAGGCGACGCCGACGGCGGCGTTCAGCATTCCGAACGCCAACGACGTTCGCACGAGACCGAGCCGCGGCACGAGCACCAGCGAGAAGAGCACCGAGCCGACGAGCGCCCCGATGTAGTCGAAGGTCAAGGCTCGCGCGAGGAGCTCTTTGAGCTCGACGCGCTTGCGCAAGATCCGCATCAGCAGCGGCAGCTCGAGGCCGACCAAGGTTCCGACGGCGGTGACGGTTCCGTAGAGAACGAAGGCGAACGCCTTCGTGTACGCGAAAGCGAAGAAGAGCAGGGGAGCCGACGCGCCGCCGACGATGGCCGTGGCGAGCTCGACCTCCACGAACGTGTGCGCGAGCCGGTCGTTGGTGATGAACTTCGACACGTAAGCGCCGAGGCCCAGGGCCGACAGGTAGACGCCGATGACGAGGGAGAACTGGGTGACCGAATCGCCGAGGACGTAGGACGCTACGGCGCCCGCCACGAGCTCGTAGACGATGCCCGCCGTCGCGATGACGAGGACCGTCGCGAAGAGCAGCCAGGTCCGCGGCGGCGACGCGTCGGGCGCTTCGCCGTCCGCCTTAACGTCGGGTTCTCGGTCCGGCTCTCGGTCCGGCGGGCTTGGGGCGAGCGAAGCCATGGGTACAACTGGCCGGAGCGCTTGCCGACGCCGGAGACGTCAGCTGCCGTGGATGGCAGCCGCGATGATGATCGACAGTCCCAGAATGACCGAGCCGATCACGATGCCGACCGACGTGTTCTGGTCCTCTTCGAGCTCCTTGCGCAGCGAGAAGGGCGTGATCGCACGGATGATGAGGAAGGCGACGCCGAAGACGGCGATGCCGATGCCGGTGAAGATCAGTGACGCAACGACGTGTTTGACGAGGCTATCCATTTTTCTTCACTTTCCTCCGCTGGAACCGGCATGCCAAAAGGCCCAAGTCCGATAGCCGCCAGGCGACTGTCGCATGCTTGGGCTCACTTCGCTCTTCTGGTGCGACGAGAAGTCGATCCCGCTGAACATCACGGTCGAATAGCCGACCAGGAACAGGCCCCCGAGAATTTTTGAAATCATGCGGGTCTCCCTTGGGCGGCGCTTGCCGCGCGGGCGGCATCGGCCGCGAGGCGGGCTTTTCGAAGAAACGTCGACAGCATGTACAGGATGCTGATGCCGAAGAGCGCGATGATCACGTAGCCAGCGGGCGGCACGTCGCTCGTCACCTCCACGCCGATGGGGCCGAGGGCGGGCTTCGCAGCGTCGGTCGCAGGGTCCACGCGGAGGACATATTTGCCGGCCGGCATCCGCGAATACCAGAGCGTCTTGCTGCGGCTACCTTCGCTCCACGACTCGCCGCCTTCGACGCCCGAGTAGTAGTCGAGCTCGACGGCGTCTTCCCACACCGTGCCCGTGGCCTCGTGGACCAAGGCGACCTCGAGACCAACCCAGGTGTTCGAGAGGTTCTGCGCGCTCAGCGTGATCTTCATGTTGCGGCCATCGGCCAGCACATCGAAGGGATCGCTAAAGGCGGCGGTGTCGGGTTCGGCGCCGGCAGGCGGGGTGCTCGTGGCCGGCGTCACCGCGTCGGCGACGGGCGTGAACTGAATGGGAATGGTGACCGTCGCGCCGGCGGGCGCGCCGCTCCACTGCGTGCTCAGGAAGGAGACGCGCGCGCAGGACACGGGCGCCGCCGCGAGGCCTTGGACCGCCGTGGCTTCGGCCGTCTTGACGAGGCCCTTTTGGCCCATGGTCACGTTGACCGTGAACGAGCCCGTCACGACGCCCGGGAAACATCGCGCGATGCGCGGCTTGACGCCTTCGATGACCGACGCCGTCTCGAACGACGTCGGCTTGGTGGTCACCGCTCCGATCCGCAGGTCGGCGGTCTTCACGCCGCCGTCGGCCAGGAGGCGCGCATTCTTCTTCGAGAGGTCCAGCGAGTCCTTGAGGGTCTTCTCGAGGCTCTTCGTCAACGACGACTTGATCGGCACCTGCGTCGTCAGCACCTTCGCCTGGTGCGAGCGCGCGCAGGCGCTGACCGAGACGGCGAGCCAGAGGACCAACATGCCGATCCAGAAGAGGTGATGTTTCCACCCGACGTTGGGGCGCGGCCCGCCAGGCGCTGCTGCCGACTGGAACTGAGTTCCGAAGGCGTGGCGGAGCTCGGGCAATTGGAGCGGCGACGAATAGGAGCAGCTGATCTCCTGCCCCGTGCTCTCTTCGCTGATCTTCGTTCGGCTCGGGCCGCCAAACGTTGACGCTTGGACGCGCTCGCCGACCTCGACCTTCCAATAGAACTCGCCGAGCACCGCCTCGACGTCGGCCTCGACGGTCTCCGTGTGGCGGAACGTTTGGTTCTGGAAGGTGCGCACGTCGGCGCTCGGCCTGCCGAGGTCGCCCATGCCGATGGGCACGATGTGCTCCCACGAGCCGTCTTCTTCGACGAGGAAGAGGAAGCCCGGGCCGGCGGCCGCGCCGGGCGCTGCCGGATGGCCCGCCGCTGTCGCCGCGGCGCCGTGGGAGTAGAGCAGGTACTCGCGCCACGAGAAGCGCTCCACGTCGCCGTCTTCGTCGACGACGCTCGTGCCTCGAACCATGAAGCCGACCACCGTGACCTCTTGGCCGCGGAGCGTGCCCTTGGCGCCGAGCGCGATGGCCGGCTGCACCGGCGGCATCGGCAGCTTCTTGAGCGCGATGAGGGCGCCGGCGTTGACGTCCGACTGCGTGCCGCAATAGCGGCAGACCACGCGCTCCGAACGATCGGGCTCGGCGAGCGGCAAATCGCCGCCGCAGCCGGGGCACTTGAGCGAGGTCACCTCGGCCTTGGGGCCGTCGCCGACGGGGCCCGAGCCGTCGAGCGAGATCGTCCGCGGATCGATCTGCCGACCGAAGTAGACCTGCGGCGGCTCGGGCGGGTTCCCCGTGCCGAAGTCGAGGGTCCCGAAGGCGCCTTGCGGGCCCGACATGTCTGCGTAGTACTCGACGACGCCGGGCTCGAAGGGGAAGGGGAGCTCGCCCTCACCCGAGATGGGTCGCCGCGCGGAGCGTTCGGCGACGGTGAAGACCTCGCCGCCGCCGAGCGTGATCGAGACGCCCGGTTGGGCCTGCTGGTACGTCGGCAGGTGGAGCGAGTGCTCGTAGAGCGACATCAGGTACCAATTGCCCTGCGCGAGCGCGAGCCACGCCCACCGAGCGCCACCGTCGAGCTCGAGGTAGAACTCTTGCCACGGGGCGCCCGGAGCGTTGGCGCGGTCGTATTGCATGCGACCGGCCACCCGGAACATGGCGTTGCCGAGCTTGCCCATGGCGCCCACCGTCAGCGGCGAAGCGATGGGAACGAGGTCGGCGACGCGGCCGACGGCGCGAAGGTCTCGGTCCGTGCGCGCGACGACGAAGTTGCAGCTCTTGCAGACCTGCGCCGCCGCTGAGTTCGACGCGAATTGGATCGGCGCGCCGCAGCTCGGGCACGCCCCTGACCGAACGAGCTCGATCTTCATGGCCGCGGACCCTCCACCTCGCGCCGCAGCTCGCGCACGACGACGCGCTTCGCACCGAAGGCCTCGCGCAAGGCCACGGCCCAATCGAAGGAAGGTCGGCGCTTGCAGCAGTACAAGTTGAGCGTGAGGGCCCCGTGTTCGGGGAACGTGTGGATCGCGAGATGCGATTCCGTGAGGAGCTCGAGGGCTGTGACGCCCGCGTGGCCCGGGAACACGTGCACCATCCGAGGCGCCGCCGCGCGGAGCGAGAGCGCGCCCATCACCGTGTCGATGAACGCCTCCACGCGCGCGCGGTCGCGCAGGCTAGGCCCATCGCACTCCATCGCCTCGACGACCCATTCGGTGCCGAGATCGATCACGTTCCCTTCGACCTTGCTCCCCGTCCCGCTGCTCATGACTACCCGATAGGCGGCGGGCTGCTCTGCGCGCGGACGCGGATGCCCTCCCCTTTTGCCTCGAACCAAGGCGTCGCCGTGCCGCAGGCGACGCAGACCAGGCGGTAGCAGCCCATGGAGCCGTCGACGGCAACCGCCATCGCGTTGTCGTCGGATGGACAACTGACCGCTTTGCCGGCGCGAAACACCAGCCAAAGTGCTCGGACGAGGTCATCCGTCATGACGGCTGGCCCGTTTTCTCGGCGACTCCCCGCCATAACTCGCCTTCTTATACCGGGTTTCCTGCGGCGCCGGTCAGCCTATTTGGCGCGCAGCGGAGCGAGGCGCCGCCCGCTCGGGTTATCATTGCCGCGGCTCGTATCGTTTTTCCGGTGGGACCGGCTCCGTCTCCTGCTCGAGATCGAAGACGTAGAACCCTTCGGCGGCGCCTTCCGCCTCTTCCTTGTCCCGTTTCGCGTCGCGAACCGCGGCGAGGCCGGGCGGTTTCGGTCCGCGCGTGAACCAATTGGGCTTTAAGAAATTCGCGATGGGGAGCCGAGCGGAGGCGTCGAAGTCGAGCGTCATCGGCAACGGAATGCCCATGCCCCGACCCATCCAGTCCACGACGCCGGCGGGACGAGGAAAATGCGGGTAGGCGCAGTCGGCGGAGTCGACCTTGCGCCGGTAGAGGTCGAGGGCCCCGAAGCGAACCTCGAAGCAATAGTGCCGGTACAACCACGCCGTCGGCTTCTCGAACATGCGCATCGGGCGGGCCATCATGACGCTGCCGGCGTCGACCACGATGGCGGGCTTCTCGCGATCGAGGTCGGCGAGGAGCGCCTCGACGCTGCCGGGGACGATGCGCGCGCTCTCCACGTTCAGCTTCTCCCAGTACCAAGGGACGAAGCCCGTCACGTAGGTGCTGAAGACGAAGCGGCCCGCGGGCCTGCGATGCGAATAGGGGTAGAGCCACGGCGAGAAGCCCCAGACAAAGAGGCGATCGTCACGGTTCGTCGTGGCCTCAATGTATTTCGCAGCATCCTGGAACGTGCGGTCGTGGGAGACGCGGCCGTCGACCTTCTCGCCGAAGATGGTGCCGAAGGTGGCCGCGAAGACGACGAAGGCCGCGAAGGCGACCGCCATGGTCCGCGCGCCCCAAGCGGTCCGGCGCCGACGGAACGGCGTGAGGAGGGCCTTCGCCATGGCCACCGCGAGGAAGGGGAGGGCTTGCACGTAGTAGTGCGGGAAGAACCGGTACATCGCCGACGACGCGACGACCGCGAGCGCGAGGTGCCAGGCCACGTAGTGTTCGGCGCCGTGGCCGCGGAAGAGCGTCCACAGCCAGGCGCGGCGGCCTCCTCCGCGGAGAGCCGCGCTGAGGCGCCGCCGCACGTAAGGAAGCGTTCTCGCGAACAGCAGCGTCGTGACGATGAAGAAGCTCGTCTGCCCCGTGAGTCGAAAGAAGAACGGCGGCAGCCACTCGAAGCGCCGCGTCGTGGGCTTGAGGTGCACGTCGCGGTTGTAGACGACGGTGTAGTAGTAGAAGTCGCGAAGCGTGCCCGTGAGCTGCGCGTGCAAGGCGAAGAGCGCGGGCACGAAGAGCGTCATCGCGCCGAGCACCGCGAGGTCTTTGACGACGCGCCGGAGCGGCTCTCGCCGTCGGTGCGCATCGAGGGCGAGCAGCAGGCCCACCGGGGCGGGATGGAGCAGCACCGACTGCTTGATGCTCACGGCGACGCCGAAGAGCAGCCCCGCGATGGCGAGGCGCGTGAACCGCTGACGTGAGCCGGGCTGCGCCTTGACGGCGCACCACCCGAGGTAGACCGCGAGGACGAAGAAGGGGAGTTGGAGCGGCTCCCCGTTGATCGCCAGCGCGTCTTCAGGCGGGAAGCCGAAGGAGAGCGCATAACTCGCGATGGTCGTCGCGACGACGCCGGTCGTCTTCGAGAAGAGCTTCGTGCCGAGGAAGTAGACGAGCCCGAGGTGCAGGAGCGCGAGGCCCAGGGCCCAAAGGCGCAGCGCCACGATGTTGTCCCAGCCGTGCAGCCACGCGAAGGCCTCGAAGAGGTAGTACATCAGCGGCCCGCGCTGGCTGACGGCTCCCTGGTAGAGCTTGTGCCCTTCGAGGAGCCTCGCCGCGAGGGCCGTCGCGTAGGCTTCGTCGACGTTGGCGAAGGTCTTGTAGGCGATGAGGGGTGCGTGGACCCCGATGACCGAGGCTACGGAGGCGAGCAGCGCGAAACGCTGCCACCAGGGGCTACCGTCGCGGCGCGTGCTCTTCCCGGAGCTCTTCCCGGACGGAGGATTGGGGAGCGGGCTCGCGGGCACGGCCGCGGTTTACCGACGCTCGCGGCGGCTGACAAGCGCTTGCGCCGGTCTCCTCCATGCGGAGCCCCGGCGATGCCGCGAAATGGCCTCCTTCTTGACCGAAGGGGCGGTCCTTGCTTCGCTTTCGTGGTGGCGGCTGGACCTGCATCGACGTTGACGCGGTCCCGGCTGGTCGTGGCGGGCGCTGTCGGCGTGGCGATCCTCGCCGTGGCCTGCAGTGACGTTCCCGAGAAGAGCACGTCGAAGACGCAGCTCGTCGGCGCCGATGGCGGCCCGCTGGCGACGTGCCCCGCGCAGATGGCTACCTACAAGCCGAAGCCGTGGCATCCCCCGAGACCCGTCAAGCAACGCAAGTGCACCGAGGCGCAAGGCCAAGCGGTGCTGGCTTGTTACCTCGCCGGTCAGGCGAAGGCGCCCGAGTGTCAGGCCTTCGTGAGCGATCCCGCCAACGCCGATTGCATCTCCTGCGCGCTCAGCCAAGAAAACGATCCCACGCTGGGCCCCATCATCTACGACGTGCAGCGCGGGAGTGGCCGCTACAACTTCGGGGGTTGCGTGGCCGGCGTCACCAACGATCCGAGCGCCACCGGTTGTGGGGCCCAGTTCCAGGCGCAGTTCGACTGCGAATTCGACGCCTGTGAATGCGCCGCCAATAGCTATTTTCTCGACTGCCGCATCGCCGCCCGTCAAACCGTCTGTTCGAAGTTCACCGCCGCGTGCGCCACCCAGGCGGCGCTCACCTGCGAAGGCGTCGGTCCGTCGTTCTGGTTTGGCACCGGCGTCGATGGGTTTCTCCTCCGCGGGCTCGAGCTGATTCGCCTCTTCTGCGGCTGAGCAGCGCTCGCCTCAGCGGACCTTTCGCGCAAGCTGCACCCGTTCCACGACGCCGTCGACGGCGCCGCTCGAGTGATCCAAGTTCGCGACGACGTGGAAAGCCACGTGTTCGTAGGGTTGAAGAAAGCTCCGCTCCTCGAAGACCTGTCGTCCGTCGACGAAGGCGCGCGCCGAGCGCGTGGCTGCGTCGTAGCGGAGCCCAAGTTGCACCGGCCCGAGGGGCCTCGCGTTGCCGTCGAGCGTTCGGAATTGGAGCTGGCCCGCGTCGCCAAAGTGTCCCGTGACGAACGGGATCAAGCGTCCGCCGCGCTCCGTCACGCCGACGTCGAAGGACCGGAAGAACACACCGCCGAGGCCGTTCGCGACGCCGAAGTAGACGGCCCCGCGCTCGAGGCGCGTCAAACGAAGGTCGAGTGTCGCGTCGAAGGACTCGAGGGCCATCCGCGGTGCCGTGAGGGAGAAGAGCGGCGTCGGCCCAAGGATCGACTTCCCTTTGGCGCTCAGCGATAGGCCGCCGCCCGTGCCGACGTGGACGTCGGCCAGATCCGGCGTCGCGGGGCGTGCGACCCGCCAACGCGGGTCGAAGACCGTTCCGCGAAACTCGTCGTCGAGGTCGACGACCCTGACGTCACGTACGACGGGCTCCCACGCGACCTGGTGAATCTCGATGTCCACGCGCGGGCTCGCGTCTCGGCACACGACTGAAAACGTTGGACGAACGAGCGCGCCGTCGAACCAATAGGCCGGGATGCTCTGAATCACCGCGCCGTCGACCGAGCCGACGGCCACGCCTAGCTCGGGCTCGAGACCGAGGGCAACCTCACGAACCGCAGGCTCAGCCGAGGCCACGCTCATGCTCGGGAGCGTCAGGATGCGGCGGTCGCCGTCCTTAGGCGGCTCGTGGGGCGCCTGGTCTCCGACGAAGGCGAGCGCGCCGCGCGACATCCCCAGGACCTCGCCGAATCGCAGTTCGCGCCCCTTTGCGCCTTCGCGCGTGACACCGACCATCACATCGACCGGCGCATCGGCCAAGGCTCGAAAGCGCATGCGCGCGACCGCGCTCACGAGGCGCGTCGGGGCGAGGAGCAACTGGACTCGCGAGCCCGCGCCATCGCAGCGTCCCGTCACACGAAGCGTCGACCCCTCGATGCGCGCGTCGAGCCCCGGCGTCGCGTCGAGCGCAAAGGCCTCCTTGAGCTTCGCCTCCGAGGAGAACGACTCGATCCGTGCCGTCGCCCGGTATTCGCGGCCGCGACGGAACGACGCGAGGTGCGCGTAAACCACATAGGCCGCGAGAAAGAGCGACGTCGCCGCGAGGGCTCTGGTCGCGAGGGTCACGCCGCGCTTCATCGCGAGGGCTCGAGTCTGCTGCCCCGCCCGACTGACGCGCGGAGGAGCCAGAGAGCGGCCAGGCACCATGCCGCGACGGGAACCACGACAGCGGTCCAAGGGCCGAGGCCCAAGAGTGAACCGACGTTGAACGCGGCGTCGCCGCTCGGTCCGATGCGGATCGCGTCGTCGACGCCGCTGTTTAGCTCGCCGCGCAGCAGCCGCGGCACGACGTACGCGTAGAGCGGGTTGCTCCGCCACGTGTCTTCCTGCGGCAGGTGCATGTCGGTGACCACGACGGCGAGCATGGCGAGGATGCCGCCGGCGGCGAGGGCGGCCGTGATCATGCGCCACGCGCGGCCCCGCTCGACCAAGAAGCCGAGTGGCAGCACGAAGAACGGGCACATCGGGACGAGGTGGCGTGGCCCCACGCCGTAGCCGCCATCCCACGCGTAATACGAGACCGAGGCCAAGACGCCGACGGCGAGCAGCGCCGCCGACAGCGAAAGCACGCGGAGGTGCTTTCCGCTCGAGAGCCAAGCGCCGAGGCCCGCGAAGACGAGGACCGTCATGGGGCAGTAGAACGCGAGCCCGCGGTAGCTGCTCAGCAACGCGCCGTAGGCGGCGGTCAGGGAGGGAGCTCCCATGCCGAAGACACCCGCCGTCGAGTGAGCGCGGAAGATGGGCTCGACGACGTAGCGGTAGGGCAAGGCCAGCGGCGAGCCGAAGGCCCAATACGAATAGGCCGCATGGAGCGCGAGGGGAGCGGCGCCTCCCGTCGCCATCGCCATCGCGGTTGGGCCTGCGTGCACCAGGCCGCCTCTGGCGAGGACGTACACCCCGAGGATGCAGGCCGGCAGCGCGACCGGGTATTCGACCACGACCCCGCTCGAAAGGAGCGCTCCGAGCGCCGTCGCCGCGCCACGCGGCATCGGCATGCGACCGTCGAGCTCGCAGCGGGCCACCAGGGAGAACGCGAGGAAGAGCAGGAGCGCCGCGAGCGCGTGCCCAAAGAGCGTCGTGCCGTACGGAAAGAGCAACGTGCCGAGCACGAGCGACACGCCCAGCAGGTCGGCGCGGAGCCCGCCGGTGCCCAGTCGACGGAGCAGCGACGCCAAGGCGAACCCCGTCAGCGTCGCCGGCAACGACGAGAGGAGGAACACGAGCGCGTGCAGCCGCACGCGCGCCACGACGCGGGCCTTTGAGTCGACCCTGGCCGCGCCCTCGGCGGCGCGGAGCGCGGCGTAGAGCGGCGCTCCGAGCAGAGCGATGCCGGGCGCCTTGTCGGAGAAGTAGCGTCCGCCAACTTCGCCTTTGTCGACGGTCCGCGAGTGCTCGAGCGTGATGTCGGGGCGACCGTCTCGGGCCATGGCCTCGATGGCGAGGAGGCGACTCGCCTGGTTGGGGTCGCCGCCGGGATAGAAATAGAAGAGCGTCGCCGCCAAAAGGACGAAGAGCCACGTGGTCGGCTTGGCGGGGACGACGGTGGCGACGACCGGCCCCACCGACAGGGGTCGCTCGCCAGCGACCGCGCTCAAGGTTGTTTCCGCGATAGCTGCTGCCGCGCGAGCGTGGCGACCGCTCCCGGGACATTCTTGCTCTTCGCGAGGGCCTTGAGCTCGTGTTCGCGAAGGAACGGGATCAGCTTCGAGACGAACACAAATGGCGTTCGCGGGTTCGACACCAGGTTGAGCTTGATCTGGTGCGAGCTCGTCCACTCGCGGCTGTTGGCGATGGTCCTGAGGACGTCTTCGCTGACGCTGCGGCTCGCAGAGATTCGCGCAACCTCCATCTCCTGAATCTTCGGGCTCTTGATGGCGGCCTGCGCGACGAGGCGGTTCTTGTCGCGCACGAGGAGCGCGCGATCGGTCGCGTTGCCGAGCATCGCCTTGCGGATCTTCTGCGAGACCGTGAACTGATCGATCTTCTTCGAGAGGTCTGCGCCCTTTTGGGCGACGATTTCTTCGCCCGTGGCCTCGTCGACCTCGTGAAGGTCGTTGGGGTCGACGTTGGCGAGACTCTCGGCCAGCTCCTCGGCCTCGCGAAACAGAATGTCGTCGAAGCTGGGCTCGTCTTGGGGCTCGACGATGAGCTCGTTCATGATGGCGGCGGCGGCTTCGGCGTAGGCGGGAATGCCCTTGAGCTCGACCTTGTTTCGCACCGCAAGCTCAAGGATGCGGTCCGCCGTCGACATGCGCGTCGCCGGGTTCATGTAGAGCTTCTCGATGATGGCGGGGTTCTTGAGGAGCCGCTCTTCGTTGGTAGCGATGAGCTCCGAGACGGCCTCGCTGGCCCGGGCCGCGGCCTCGACGAGGCTGTCTAGCGAGATCTGCGGCAGCGCGAGGACCCGCTCCATCACGGCGGCGTTCTTTGCGGCGCGCGCGGCGACGATGTGCAGGACAGCCGGGTCGAGGCTCGGCGTCAGCGCACCGGCCAAGAGCGCCGGCGGCAGATTGTCGAGGGTGGCCTGGGCGGCGTCCCTGATGGGACCCAGATCACCTTCCGCGAGCATGGCCACAGCGGTGAGCGCCTCGTGGGGCTTGAGGCCCGGCGCCACGCCCTTCGCGGCCATGGTGCGGAGCGGCGCGGGACCCTTCGGGTCGAGGAGCCGCTGCACGGCAGGCGGCAGGCTCGCGGCGTCGATGGCGGCGAGTGCTTTGGCGCCCTTTGCGGTGGTTTCGGTCGCGTCAGCCATCGGAGGTCCTCGAGCGGCGAGTGGCACGTCACGTGCCCGAACAGGATAAGCGAGCAAGATCGGTCGCCCACCCCTTTCGCGGGTCGCGGAGCGGAATTATCCTCCACCCTCCAGCGTCAAGCGCACGGGCGATGGCGACGGAGGGGAGACAGTGTAGCCTCTCCAGCGGGTCTTACACGAGCCACGAGCTCAAGGGACGAGGAGCAGGGAATGGGAGTCTTCGATTTCGTCAAGAACGGCGTGCGCGAGATGATGATTGCGCGCCCCGACGAGCACAAGGCGCTGCTGGTCTACAAGCATCCCGACCAGAACGTACCGATGTACTCGCAGCTCACCGTCGACAGCGACGAGTGCGCCGTCTTCTTCAAGGACGGGCGGGTGGTGGGCGTGCTGCCGGCGGGCCGCCACACGCTGCAAACGCAGAACATTCCGTTCCTCAACAACCTCGTCAACAACTTCACCGGCGGCAACGTCTTCATCGCCGAGCTCTACTTCGTACGCATCACGCCGAAGCGCGGGATCCCCTTCGGCGGTCCCTTGGGCGAGATGATCGATCCGATGACGAGCGAGCAGGTGAACCCGCGCATCTTTGGCGAGTTCGCCGTCGTCGTCGTCGACCCGGTTCGGTTCATCATCGGGTACCACGGCCAAGAGGCCGGCGGCGATCCCGACTCCGATCGCTGGTGCAAGGGGCTCTTCATGAACGGCGTCAAGACGACGCTCGGAGAGCTGTGCGAGATCGAGGGCAAGAGCCTCCTCCAGGCCACTTCGCTCACGCAGAAGCTCGCCGAGGCCTTCATGACGAAGGCGCCGGACCTGAACGAGATGGGCATCCGCATCCACCAGATGGGTGCCTTCAACATCAACTTCAGCGACGAAGACCGGCAGCGGCTCGTGGCGGCCAACGCGGAGATCGCCAAGGCGAACCGCGGCGTGGCGATCGCGCAGAAGGCGGCTGCCGCGAAGCAGTTCGAGCTCGACCAGAAGTTCGGCCAAGACGCGCGCTACGTCAAAGAGCTCGCGGGCAACTACCAGAACTACGCGGCGGGTCAGGCCATGATCGGTGCGGGGCAAGGCATGGCTGCTCACGGCGTCGGCGACGGCGGCGTGGCGGGCATGGCCGCGCAGGCGGCCGTCGGCATGGGCATGGCGGGCGCGATGATGCCCAACTTCCAGGGGCAGCAGCAGCAGCCCGGTCCGCAGGCCGGCATGCAGCAGCCAAACTTCCCGCCGAACGCGGCGTCCGTGAGCTGCGGCAAGTGCGGCGCGCGGCAGGCCCAGGGGAAGTTCTGCGCCGAGTGCGGCACGCCGCTGGCTCAGCCGAAGAAGTTCTGCACGTCGTGCGGCGGCGAGCTCCTGCCGGCGGCGAAGTTCTGCGCCGGTTGTGGCACGAGCACCGCGGCGCCGCCCCCGGCACCGCAGTCGAACCCGTAAGGCAAACGCCCGCGCAATCGTAAGGCCAGCCCCCGCACGCGACGCCGTGCGGGGGTTTTCCTTTGTCGTGTTTCACGCCCGTGTTTCACCCGGGGAGCCGGTTGCGATACCCTCCCCCCCGCCGGGCACCTGCCGGCCTTCCAGGACAATCCGTGGCCAAGAAACAGCTTCTGCTCGTCGACGCCGATGCGCGAAGCCTGCGCGTCCTCGAGGTCAACCTGAGGAAGGCCGGCTACTCCGTCGCTGTGGCGAGCGATGGCCTCGAGGCCCTGGCGAAGCTCGAAGTCGGGGCACCGGACCTCGTCATCTCCGATACGCGGTTGCCGAAGCTCGATGGCTACGCGCTCGTGCGGCGCATGAAGGAGCGCCCCGAGTGGAGCTCGGTGCCGATCGTCTTCTTGACGAGTCAGAAGTCCGTCGAGGACAAGATTCGCGGCCTCGAGTTGGGCGTTGAGGACTACCTCACGAAGCCCATTTTCCTCCGCGAGCTCGTCGCGCGCGTGCGGTTGATGCTCGCGCGTCGCGATCGCGATGCGTTCGCGTCCCGGGTGCCCACGAGCGGGCGCACGCGCTTCTCGGGGTCCATTCAGGACATGGCCATCGTCGACTTGATGCAGACCTTCGAGGTCTCGCGAAAGACCGGCGTCGTCCACATTCAGAACGGCATCGCCAAGGCGCAGATTCACTTCCGCGACGGCAAGATCGTCGACGCCGAGCTCGGCCATCTACGCGGCGAAGAGGCAGTCTACCGCGCGCTCGTCTGGAACGACGGCGACTTCATCGTCGAGTTCGGTCCCGTGGAGCGCGAGGACATCGTCGAGACGTCGACGCAAGGCATCCTCATGGAGGGCATGCGCCGCGTCGACGAGTGGGGGAGGCTCCTCGAGCAGCTCCCGCCGCTCCAGGCCGCCTATTCCCTCGACGTCGACGCGCTCGTCGACCGCTTGAACGAGATCCCCGACGAGCTGAACGGGATCCTCCGGTTGTTCGATGGCCGAAGGACGCTGATGCAGATCGTCGACGCATCGCCCTTCGAAGACCTCTCGACGTTGTCGACGATCTCGAAGCTCTACTTCGAGGGCCTCCTCATTCCCGTGTCGCTGACGCCGGCGCGGTTCCTGTCGCCACCGCCCGAACCGGCGCCGCCGGCCATCACCGGCGACTCGCTCCCGCCGGACACCGATCCGGCGGAAGGCGCCGGTCCCGTCATCGGGGTCGAGGCGTCGCTGCAGCCGCCGGCGGAACAGGGCGCTGTCGTCGCCGCGATGCCGCTTCGGAACATGCAGGCCGGCGGACCGACGCTCATGGAGAAGGGCGGCGTGCCGCTCTTGAACGTGCCGATCATTCACGACGCGATGACCGTCAAGCCGCCGCTCACGGGAGCGCGAGGGCGCACGCTGCCGCCGCCGGAAGACCTCGGGCGCGTCGTCGTCGACGATCGGCCTCTCGGGCCGTCCGATCCGACGCCCATGGTCGAGCTCAAGGATCTCAATGATCTCGCTGGCGTTCGGCTGACGCCACCGGTCACCGAGGTCACCGACCCGAGTCCGCCTCCCGTGATGGAGGCCGAAGAGGCCGAGCTCCCCCAATCGACGGGCGAGCGGCCCGTCGGCGACGCTGTGGATCGCGCCAACGAGAATGACGGCGTAGCCGCCGCGGCGGCCGACGACGCGCCGGACAACGTAAGCGCGGACCCCGAGGCTCCCGCGGGGCACCACGAGGCTGCAGGCCCTCAGGCCGACGAAGATGCCGACGATGAGGAGCGAGACGAGGAAGACGACGACGACGACGACGACGGCGATGAGGACGCCGACGAGGGGCGCGCGGACGCCGAGCCGGTCGCCGGGCAGGGGCCGCCCATCGCGCCCGATCGGGTCGTGTCGCTCCACGTCGCCAACGACGCCGCGAGGCCCGCGACGGCCGCGAGCTCGGAGGCGCGCGAGCACGCCGTGGCGCGCTACGCCGAGAGCAGCGGCCCCATCATCTACGACGAGCCCCTCGACGAGACGGCCCCGTCGCTGACGCGCCTCGCGGAACGCTCGCGCACGAGCAAGCGACAGGCCTTGGTGTTCTTGGCGCTCTTTGCGTCAGTCTTGGTGTTCGGTGTAGCCTACATGCGTTACGAAGACGCCCACTCGCGCCTTCAGCGAAGGGGCCACGCGCCGGCCCTCGACGCGGCGTCGCCGTACGCGTTGCCGGTCCCAAGCGCCTCGGCGCCGCCGGTGCCGACGGAGGCGTTGAGCACGCCCCAGCCCAGCCGCAGCGCGCTCCCGACGCCCGCCGTCGCCAGCGCACCGCCCGCCGCGTCGACGCCGCCGACGTCCGTGCCAAGCAGCGCGCCCTCGGCAGCGCCGTCCACGGCGCCGTCGACAGCGCCGCTCCCCGACGTGCCGCCGGCCGAGCTCGTGAAGCAGGCGCAGCGTGCCCTCGATCGCGGCCGCGCGACGACCGCCATCGAGCTGGCGACGCGCGCGACGGAGCTGGATCCGACCAACGCGGAAGCCTGGCTCACGCTCGGCGCGGCCTACGACACGCAAGGCAACCGAGCCAAAGCCCGCGGCGCGTACCGGGCGTGCGTCGATCGAGGCAAGGGCGCGAGCCGCGCCGAGTGCCGCGCGATGCTCCAATGACGCGACCGCTCTAGACGAAGACCGGAACGCCTGAAAGCGAAGCGCTCTAGCGCCGCCGGATGCGCGGATCGAGCAGGCGCACCGCGAGGTCGGCGACGGCGCCCGCCAACACGATCGCCGTCGACGACACGAGCACGATGCCGAGAAGCACGGGGCCGTCCCGATCGAGGAGGGCCGTCACGCTCAGCGCGCCCATGCCCGGCCATCGGAACAGCGTCTCTGTTACGACGGCGCCGGAGACGAGCGCGCCCAGATCGAGGGCGACGATGGTGACGATGGTCCCGGCGGCGTTGCGCAGCGCGTGGCGAATGACCGCGATCTCGCCGAGCCCTTTTGCGCGGGCTGTGCGCACGAAGTCCTGGCCCAAAAGGCCGATCATCTCGTCGCGCACGATGCGCGCGTACGACGCGGCGCCGTAGAGCGCGAGGGTCGTCGCCGGCAAGACGATGCAGGCCGCGTGTTCGGCGAAGGTCTTTCCGAAGCCGTCGAGGGGAACGAGGCGAAGACGGTGCGCGAGCACGTACTGCAAGATGAGACCGATGACGAAGGTGGGCGCGCTGATGCCAACGAGCGTGGTTCCCACGACGAGCGAGTCGGACCAGCGACCACGCCGCGTCGCCGCGAAGGTCCCCAGCGCTGTGCCAAGGAGCGCTTGGAGCGCAACGGCAACGGCGGCGAGGGCGAGCGTTCGCGGGAGCCGCTCGCCCAGGATGACGACCACGGGGAGGCGCTTCTGGTAGCTCCGTCCGAGATCGACGTGCACGAAGCCCCACGAGGCGCACGTCGCGTGGGCCGCCGCGTCGGCGCTCCCGCGATGGACGAGGCGCGCGAAGAAGGCGCCGTATTGGACCGGCAAGGAGCGGTCGAGGCCGAGCTGAGCGCGCAGCCGCTCGACGTCGGCGGGACGGGCTTGTGCGCCGGCGGCGAGGCGAGCCGGATCTTCCGGCAGCACGTGGCTGATCACGAACGTGAGCGAGGCGACGGCCCACACGACGAAGGCGCTGACGAGGAGGCGCTTCACAAACCCGCTCATGGGTTGCCTCGCTCTTGTTTCGCCGAGTCTGCGAGATCGAGCCAGGTGCGACGCAGCCCGTAGATCCACACCGGGTGCAGGACGAGATCTTTAACGTAGGGCTGCTGGACCACGAGCCAGCGGTTCTCGTACGTCATGGCCCAAGGCGCTTCGTCGCGAACGATGGCTTGTGCGCGGTCGTAGAGCTTCTGCCGCGCCTCGGGGTCGAGCTCCTCGCGCGCGCGATCGATGAGCCCGTCGAGCTCGGCGTTCTTGTAGAACGCGGGGTTGGACGCTTGGTCGTCGGCGATCATCCGCGAGGAGAAGAGCGCCTCGTAGAAGTCGAGCGCCTCCGGATAGTCCTGATTCCAGCCCTGCGCTGACATGTCGACTTGGTTGCGACGCTGCGACAACGTGAGGTAAGTCGCAAAGCTCACGAGCCTTATCTCGAGGCGGAGGCCGATGCGCGCGAGCTGTTGTTTGAGCAGCTGCGCGCTCTGCTCCGAATAGCCGGGCCGGTAGGCGAGGTACGAGATGGGCTTTGGGTAGCCGCCTTTGCCGGTCTCCGGATCGTAGGGGTAGCCGGCGCGCTTCATGTGGGCGAGGGCGCGCTCGAGGTCGAAGGTCTGCCCCGCCACCTCGGCGCTGAAGCCCGGGACCGAGCGCGGAATGGCCTTGCCCGTGGCGACGACCGAGCCGGAGCGCAGCGCTTGGTACTCGTCGCGGTTGATGGCCGCCGCCACGGCGCGGCGCACTTCAACGTTGTCGAAGGGGGGCCGTTCGGTGTTCATGGCTTCGCCGAAGATGCTCCGCGCCGGCTCTTGTCGCGTGTGGGGACGCCACCTCGCGTCGCCCTTGAACCGGGCCATGTCGCCTTGCGAGAGGTCCCGGAGGACGTCGAGCTCGCCACGCTCCAGCTTGAGCCGTTGCGTCACGACTTGCATGCCGTAGGTGAAGACGACGCCGTCGAGGCGAGGCGCGTCTTTGTCGTAGAACTCCTCGTGGCGCACCACGTGGACGCGGAGCCCGCGTTGCCAACCGCCCGGCGGCAAGCGAAACGGTCCCGCGCCGCAGGGGCTCCACGCGTCGTCGTAGCGCGAGCCGCCCGACTTGCAGACGGGGCGAAGCGAATGGAGCGCCAGCACATGGAGGAACATGGCGTCCTTGCTGCGAAGGCGAACCTTGACCGTCATCGGATCGGTCACGACGACGCCCGACAAGGTGTCGACGCTTCCCGCTCGAAAGGCGTCGAAGCCCTCGATTCGATCGAAGTAGCTGGCCGCGCTGTTGGGCGTGTCCTTGTGGAGCGCGCGCTCGATGGAGCGCTTGATGTCGGACGCCGAAAGCAGCGCGCCGTCGTGGAAGCGAACACCTTCGCGGAGGTGAAACGAAAACTCGCGTCCGTCGGGCGAGATCTCGTAGGACCTCGCCAAGTCGGGGATGACCTTTCCGTCGTCGTCAAAGTCGACGAGCCCCGCGTAGAGCAGCTCCACCATGACCCCGGCGAGGGCGTCCGACGCGGTCGCCGGATCGAGCGAGCGGATGTCGCCGAAGGACGCGAGCTGAAGCGTGCCGCCGCGTGTTGGCGACGAGGCCTTACCCGTCTCTTTCGGCCCTTGCAGCCGATCGGTGCACGCGGCGCCGGCGAGCGAGAGGGCGAGCAGCGTCGGCCAAGCCAGGGGCGCGCGCGTCACGGTTGCTCCCTCGGATCGAGGGCGTCCCGCAGACCTTCGCCCACCAGGTTCCATCCGAGCACGGTCAGCAAGATCGCTCCCGCGGGAACGAACACGAGCCACGGGGCGGCGGTGAAGACCTCTTGTCCGTCAGACAACATGCCGCCCCACGTTGGCGTCGGCGGCATGACGCCGGCGCCGAGGAACGACAGGACGCTCTCCGCCAAGATCATCTGGGCTACCTGCGCCGTGGCGATGACCACGATGGGGCCGACGACGTTGGGCAGGACGTGCCGGAGCAGGATGCGCGGGGTCGTTCCTCCGAGGGCTCGAGCGGCGTCGACGAAAAGGAGGCGCCGAACCGTCAACGTCTTCGCGCGAACGATGCGCGCCGTTCCGAGCCAGCCGGTCAGGCCGAGCACGAGCAAGATGGTCAGCGACGTCGTCTGCTCGATGGCCGCGCCGAGCGCCATGACCAAGAGGAGAAAGGGGAACGAGAGGCCCACGTCGACGGCCCGCATCAGGATGCCGTCGACGTCCAAGTGAAAGGGGCGCTCCCCTTCGAACCACCCGGCCACGATGCCGACGGCCGCTCCGATGAGCGTCGAAATTGCGGTGGCGGCAACGCCGATGAGGAGCGACAAGCGCGCGCCCATCGCCAGTCGCGCGAGCTGATCGCGAAAGAGCCGATCGGTCCCCAACCAGAAGCGCGAGGACGGCCCGACCGGCAGGCCGGTGACGGGGTCGACGCCGTGGGCAAAGTCGCTCGCAAAGGGATCGTGGCTCGAGAAGAGCGGCCCGAGCGCAGCGAAGAGGAGCACGAGCCCCACCAGGCCGAGGCCGACGACGGCGCCTCGGTTTCGGCGAAAGCGGTGGAGCCCCCTCAGCCGTGCCAAAGAAAGTCTCCCACGACCTTCGCGAACGCCTCGGGGACCTCTTCCGGTGGCGAGTGTCCGGCGTCGAGGGCCACGAGCCGCGCACTCGCGAGCTCGCGAGCGAGTCGCCGACCGTCAGCCAAGGGTACGAGTCGATCGAGCCTGCCCGCGACGACGAGGGTTTCCTGACGGACTCTGGGAAGGATCGCGACCGTCGAGCGCCGATCGGCGGTCGCCCGCAGCGTCGCGAGCGTCGCCTCGCGACCGGCCGGCGAGCTGAAACACTCGAAGTGGGCGCGGATGCGGTCCACCGCCACCGCCGCGTCGTCGGCGAAGACGTAGCTGGCGAAGTAGCGCCGGAACTCCGAGAAGCCGACGAGCTGCTTGATGGCCATCGGACCGAGGAGTGGAATCCGCGCGAGACGGTCGAGCGGGCCTATCGCCCCTTCGTAGACGACCGGCGCCACGAGCACGAGCTTGGTCACGACGGCCGGGTGGGCGGCCGCGCAAGCGAGGGCGATCGCGGCCCCAACCCCGTGGCCCACGATCGCGACGCGGCCCAAGCGCATGCTTGCGACGAGGTCCACGACCACGTCGGCGAGGGCGCTCACGCTGTACGCGAACTTCGCAGCGCTCGGCTTCTCGCTCTCGCCCGCGCCAGGCAAGTCGAGCGCGAAGCATCGCCCGCGGCGCGCCAGGAGCGGCACGACCGACGAGAACGCGAGGTGACTCTGAAGCACGTCGTGCACCAGGACGACGGGCGTGGCGGCGCCTTCGCCCGCCGTCGCGAGGCGAATACGCGCCGTCTTGGTCGCCAAATCCTTCAGCTCCACGCGGGGATTCTCGACCGGGGTCGCGCTCGGCATGGGCGCGGGGAGCCTAGACCGACTCAAGTCGGTCTGATTCAAGAAAGACTCGCCGCGTCGCGCCCGGAGCCACCACTTGCGCGCAAAACGCGCCGCAGGCGCCGCTTTCAGGGCCTGCGGTCGATGGATGTCATAATGCGGGGAAGGGGGCGTAATGGACCCACTGTGGCACACAGGTACCCCTGTACAACGCCATGATATTCCCAAACTAAACGGACCTCGTTTCGGTGCTCAGGGGCTCGTTCAGCGTGACATTCTTTGTCACCCGGCGAGGCTAAAGGTGCGTACCCCTTCCATTATGGAAAGCGCGAAATGAAAAGACGCCGACAACGTTGACCCTTTCTTTTCGCATCGGTTAGGGTCCAATCCGTCGACGATGCGGTGCGTATTCGCTCCGTGTCGAGGACGACGTGATCGTCGTCGTCTGAATCGACACCAACGCGATCTCCGCTGCTTCCCCTCTTGAGGGGGCACACCCCGCAGTCAGGCCGCTTGCTCTCAGGAGCAGGCAGGCGACGGGTGGCGGAAGAGACAGGCTGGTGCGCTCCCCTGAGCGGTCGCTTCGGAGTCGAAGATGACCCCCCCGGGACCGAGCGCGGGGGGCTCGTGCGTGCCGAGGGAGGCGACCTCCGGCACGAAGGCACGCGTTTTGGCGCTACGACCGGAGGAGCTATGGACCCGAAGAACGCAATGAACGTTGAACAATCGCAGGCGCAAACGGTCGACATGGACGCGACCGCGACTGCGGCTGCGGAAGGGACCATGCAACTCAGTGTCGACGGTGCCCTCGCGCTCGACGTGAGCAGCGAACTCTCTGCCGATGGCGAGCCGGTCACGCGCGAACAGCGCCGCTCGCGTCGCAAGCGCGAAGTGCGCGCGCGCACCATCAGCGTGAAGCGTATGACGAAGCGCGAGCTCGAGCTCGGTCGTCTGCTCTACCCGGAAGTCGAGGTCGAGCGCCCCAAGACCCGCGCCGACTGCGCCAACGGCGCGCGGCCGTGCCCCTTCGTCTCCTGCAAACACCACCTCTTCTTGGACGTGTCGGCTCGCACCGGCGCCATCAAGCTCAATTTCCCCGATCTCGAGGTTTGGGACATGAACGAAACCTGCGCTCTCGATGTCGCCGACCGCGGCGGCACCACGCTCGAAGAAGTCGGCGCCATCATGAACCTCACGCGCGAGCGCATCCGCCAAGTCGAGGTCAAGGGCCTCGCGAAGCTCCAGGCGCTGAGCGACATGGACGCCCTTCGCGACTACATCGACGAAGGCCCCGTCGGCCGCCGCCGCCTCCCGGTCCTCGCCAAGAGCGACGACGAGGAAGAGACGGCCGAGGCCGAGGTCGAAGCGGAAGACTTCGACGTCGAAGGCTTCGTCGCCGCAGAATTCGACGCCGAGTGAACAAAGTTTTCGTCTGTCGCGCCTGATTCGCTCCTGAATCCCTCCTGATCCGGCCTGAAGGTTTCTCTTTGCTTACGAGCCGCACGCGACTTCGGTCGCTGCGGCTCGAGTCGTTTTGTGGCGGTCGTTGACCTCTACCAGCGACGCAGGTACCCCTCTGGGCATGGCGTCCACGGCTCGCACTGCGCTCGTTTCGGTGTCTGACAAGACTGGCCTTCTGCCCTTCGCGCGGGGGCTCGCGGAGCTCGGCGTAAAGCTCCTCTCCTCTGGGGGCACGGCCAAGGCCATCGCCGCAGAGGGCATCGCGGTCGAGACGGTGGAGAGCTACACGGGCTCGCCGGAGGTCATGGGCGGGCGCGTGAAGACGCTGCATCCGCGCGTCCACGGCGGCATCTTGATGCGCGGTGACGTCGACGCGAACGATCTCGAGCGCCTCGGTGGCCGTCCCATCGATCTCGTGATCGTTAACCTCTACCCCTTCGAACAGGTCGTCTCCTCGAAGGACGCGACCTTCGAAGAGGCCATCGAGAACATCGACATCGGGGGACCCTCGATGATTCGGTCCGCCGCGAAGAATCAAGCGCGCGTCACAGTCGTGTGTGATCCCGCGGATTATGACCTCGTCTTGAAGGAGCTGCGCGAGCACGGCGACGTGAGCGCCGCCACGCGCGGGAAGCTCGCGGCCAAGGCCTTCGCGCTGACGGCGGCCTACGACGGCGCTATCGCAGGTTACCTTTCACGAAAGAATACCGACGGTTCGGCGGCAGACTTTCCGCGCTACCTCACGCTGTCGTTTGAGCGAGCCTACGGCCTTCGCTACGGCGAGAACCCTCACCAAAAGGGTGCGTTCTACGCCGAAAAGGGGGTTGCCGCCGGGACTTTGGCTCGCGCCGAGGGTCTCGGCGCTGGAGGCAAGGAGCTGAGCTTCAACAACCTCGTGGATGTCGACGCGGCCCTCGAGGCGGTGCGCGAGTTTAGCGAGCCCACGGCCGTCGTGGTCAAACACGCCAACCCGTGCGGCGTCGCGGTTCGCGAGAAGCTCGTCGACGCGTACCGCGCGGCTCGCGATGCCGACGCCACGAGCGCCTTCGGCGGCATCGTGGCCCTCAACCGCGAGGTCGACGCCGCCACCGCGACGCTGCTCGCCGAGACCTTCCTTGAGTGTGTCGTCGCGCCTTCCTTCGCGCCTGCCGCCCTCGAGATCCTCGTGGCCAAGAAGAACCTGCGGCTCCTCGCCACGGGCACGTGGCTCGACGCCAAACACGAGGCGCTCCAATACAAGCGCGTCGGGGGCGGACTCGTGGTGCAGTCGCGTGACGTCACGGCGGCGACGGAGCTCTCGGCGGCCAAGGTCGTCACGACGCGCGAGCCGACGGCCGAGGAGCGAAAGAGCCTGGAGTTTGCCTGGAACGTTTGCAAACACGTGAAGTCGAACGCCATCGTCTTCGCCAAAGACCTCGCCACCGTTGGCGTTGGCGCCGGCCAGATGTCGCGGGTGATGTCCGTCCAGATCGCCGCTGAGAAAGCCGGTGAGAAGTCGAAGGGCAGCGTCATGGCTTCCGATGCGTTCTTCCCGTTCCCCGACGGCGTCGAGCTTGCCGCCAAACACGGCGTCGTCGCCATCGTTCAGCCGGGCGGCAGCGTGAAGGACGAGGAGGTCATCAAGGCCGCGAACGCCCACGGTATCGCGATGATCTTCACGGGAGCTCGCCACTTCCGTCACTGATCGAGGCGCGTCGTCACGGCCACGCCACGCGCGGGGAGGCCCGAGCACACGGGCTGAGGCCGCCAAATATTTGGCCCAGTCCGTTTGAGCATGCGATTGCCGACGAGGCACGGGGAAACCGTGCTTGCACGAAGACGCGCGCCCAGGGCGCGCGCAACCGGTGAGGCGATCCATGGCGATGACCGAGAGCTGCAGCGTCTGTCGGCGAGCGTTCGAGGTGCAGTTCCGCTACCAGATGGAAGAGCGGGACGGCGGCTTCATGTTCTTTTGCTCGCAAGACTGCCACGGCAAGGCGGTGCGCGGTGAGCTGGAAGGCGGCGTCAACTGCGCGGCGTGCTCGAAGCGGTTCACCGTCGAGCTCGTTTCGCAGGTCCTTCGCGTGAAGGGCGAGCGCACCTACGCGTGCTCGGAGCCCTGCCGGACGCAGCTCTTGGCCGAAGCCGGCGGCCTGCGCCTCGGCGCGCTCTCCGCGGTTCCGCAGCCCGCGCTGCCGCTCGCGCCGCCGTCGCCGCTGACCAGCGCGGCGCCGACGGCGTCCCTCGCGACGCCTGGAAGCGGCGCTAGCTCACCGCTTCGTCCGCCGCCGCCCGCGGCCCCGCAAGTCACGCCGCTCAAGCGCGGCATGCACGCGCCGCGGCGCATCGCCATCTTCAACCACAAGGGCGGCACGGGGAAGACCACCACGAGCGTGAGCGTGGCTGCGGGCCTCGCCGCGCGCGGCCTCCGCGTCTTGCTCGTCGACACCGACTCGCAAGGCAACGTGGCCGTGTCCCTCGACGTGACGCCGCAGACGTCGCTCTACCACGTGGTCGTGATGGGCATGAAGGCCAAGGACGCCGCCGTCAACGTCCGGCCCAACCTCGACGTGCTCGGCTCCAACGAGACCTTGGCGGCGGCCGAGCTCTACCTCGCGGGACGCCAGAACCGCGATCGCGTGCTTCGCGATCGCCTCGTGTCAGCGTGCGACGCGTACGACGTCATCGTGCTCGACTGCTCGCCGTCGCTCTCGCTCATGAACCAGAACGCCCTCGTCTTCGCCGACGGGATCCTGGTGCCCGTCGCCTGCGACTTCCTCTCGCTCGTAGGCGTGCGGCAGGTCATCAAGACCGTGAAGAACGTGAACTCGCTGCTGCACCACCCGGTGCAAATCTTCGGCGTGCTTCCCACGTTCTACGACGCGCGCGCGCGCATCTGCCGCGACGCCGTGGAGACCCTGACGCAACACTTCGGCGATCGGTGCCTCACGCCCATTCGCTCCGCGACGAAGATCAAAGAGGCGCCGGCGCAAGGCAAGACGATCTTCGAATATGCGCCCGACTCGAACGCCGCAGAAGACTACGGCCGCCTCGTCGACTTTCTGATCGACGGCCCCGCGGCGCAAAAAAATATCGGTTCAGAAGCCAACAAAGGAGCGGCCCCCGCGGCCGCTGCGAGCGCGTAAGGAAAAGGTGACCCATGACGGTTCGTGATGAAGGTGGGAACGCGGCTCGCGTGCTCGACGCAGACGAAGTTCAAGGTGTGCTCTCGGGCAGCTTCTACAAGCCCGAAGTGGGCGGCATGGAACGAGCGCCGCGCAGCACGGCGCAGCCCAAGCCGCAGCACTACAAGGTGATCTGCATCTCCATGTACACGAAGGATCTCGACCGGCTCGACGCGATGGTCGATGAGCTGAAGTCGCGAGGCGTGACGAAGGCGAGCCGCAGCGCGCTCATTCGCGCGGCGCTGGATCAGGTGGATCTCGACAAGATTCCGCGGGGGATCTGAGGGGAGAGCTAGGTCGAGGCTGAGGTCGCGGTCGAGGTCGAGGTCGAGGTCGAGGTCGAGGTCGAGGTCGAGGTCGAGGTCGAGGTCGAGGTCGAGGTCGAGGTCGAGGTCGAGGTCGAGGTCGAGGTCGAGGTCGAGCGGGTACAGTCTAAGGAGATAGGTAACAGAGCAGTCCAAGGAGATAGGTGACACTCCGGCATGCGAACAACGGCAGGAAGTGCCGTGGTTTGGAAAGCGAAGAGTGTCTTGGAACAACGAAATTCACTGGTGCTTCGCTACCGCGCGGGCGAGCGAATGACGGAGCTGAGTCGGGAGTGGGCGTGAGCCGGAAGACCGGCACAGTACGTCGAGCGCTACGAAGCTTGGGGCGATGCCGGGCTCGTGGACCTGTCGCAACGGCCCAGGCGACGCCGACGGCGCTGGCGGAACAGTTCGTGAGCCTCATCGTCGACGCGCGGCGGCGACATCCGACGTGGGGCCCGAAGAAGCTGAGGGTGCTGCTGATAACGGAGCACCCCGGCGTAGAGCTGCCGAGCCGAACAACGATTGCCAACGTGCTTCGTCGCCAACAGCTGACAGTGCCGCGACGTCGTCGCGGCTGAGGGCTTATCGCGCGCCGCTGACGGACGCGAAGGGCCCCAACGAGCTGTGGTGCATGGACTTCAAAGGGCAGTTTGAGCTCGGAGACGGAACGGTCTGCTACCCGTTTACGGTCACGGACGCCTTCAGCCGGTACGTGCTCGTGTGCGAGGCCTTCGACGGGACGGCCGGCAGGGCGTGCGAGCGGCACTCGAGCACATCTTCAGGGAAAAGGCCTGCCGCGAGCTATTCGAAGCGACAACGGCGAGCCTTCGTTTCGCCGCGTGCGCTCTTTGGATTGAGTCGACTCGGAGCGTGGTTCGCGACTCGGGATCCTCCACGAGCGAATCGAGCCTGGGTGTCCGCAGCAGAACGGACGCCACGAACGGATGCATCGCACGTTGAAAGCAGAAACGACACGTCCTGCGGCTCGGACGCTGCTCGGCCAACAGGAACGCTTTGACGCTTGGCGCACGTGCTTCAACGAAGAGCGGCCCCACGAGGCGCTTGGCGATCGAACCCCAGCCAGCGCGTACGAGCCTTCGCCGCGCGTCTGGAAGGGCGAGGTGCCCAAGCCCAGTTACCCCCTGCACGACATGACTCGACCCGTTTGGAAGGGAGGCATTGTCGCGATCGATCGGCGTCGGCGCTTCAGCCTGACGGCGTCGCTCGTCGACGAGCAGGTCGGACTTCGAGAGGTTGAGGACGGGAAGTGGCTGGTGAGCTTTTGGTAGCCCGTGACCTCGGTCACTACGACGAAAGAGAAAGGCGATTCATCCCCTCAGTCGCCACAGAAGAAATAGGGAAAGAATCAGCGATAGCCGCAGAGTAGAAAATCCATCCGCCGAAAGTGTCACCCATCTCCATGGACTGTCACCTATCTCCTTGACCGCTCAGCGTGTAGTGTGCATGCACCGCAACAACGGGCTGCTGCTTGTGCGATCGCCCCGAGAGTTGGTTGGTCCTGCCTAGACGCGCACCGCGCGCCAGCGCTTCTCGGTGACGCGCGGAAGAGCGTGGCGCTGTCACGCGGTCTGCGCTGGGGGGAGGCATGACCAACCAACTCCCGGGGCTTCCTCACCACAAACTCCATGCCTATGGCGCCGCGGTGAAGCTGCTGCTGGCCGTCCGCGCCGCGAACATTCGCGATGCGAAGCTCAGGGATGAAGCGACGCGCGCGGCGAAGAGCGCCGCTCTCAACTGCGCGGAAGGCGCTGGGCGCGTTAGCCGCGCCGACAAGGCTCGCGCCTTCACCATCGCGCGCGGCGAGGCCGTCGAAGCCGTCGCAGCCGTCGAGCTCGCCGCCCTCTGCGGAGACGCCTCGCCCGAGTCCGCCGCCGAGTGCGTAGCCCTCGCGCACCCCCTCATCGCCATGCTCACGCGCCTCATTCGCTAGCCCGGCTTCGGTCGAGGCCTCGCAAGTGAGGTCCTCGACCGCGAAGCCCGCACCTCCTAGCCAGACGAGTTTCAAAGCGAGTTCGCCAAGAAGCACCAGGCCAAGGGGCGCCAGGAGGGCCGCCACGAGGGCGGCGTCCCTTCACCCCTCGCGCGCCGCGCGTATCCACCGGAGCTGCCGCTCGAAGCTCCAGCGGATGGCGCCGCCGTGCTCGCCTCGTTCGCGGCGGCCGCGCTCGGTGCAGAAGATCGTGTACTCCACATGCATGCGGGAGCAGGTCGCGGCGGCTTCGCGGGCTGAGTAGCCGCGCTTGCCGAGCTGCATGGCCGCCACGAACGTCGCCGCTTCGGGGCTGCGCGCCCGTCCGACGCCGATGAGGCTCGCGGCGGCGCCCGCCTCGCGGTAGCTGCCGAGCCGCTGAGACAGCTCGGTGCCCGTCGCCTCGCCGGCATCGACGGCACGGCGCAACGAAGCGAGCTCGGCCGCGCGCCCCTCGGGCCGCATGTCCTCCACGGTCCAAAGCGTGAACGCCTCGAGGCTCTTGTCGCCCTTCACGCGCGCGAGCTGCGCGAGGGCCGCGGCGACGTCGTCCTCCGTGGGGCGCTCGGCCAGGGCGCGAGCGCGCGCAACCACGCGCGCGCGGCGCCGCTCGGCCTCCATGCGGTGCACCTCGTCGCGCCAACGCGGCGCCTTGCGCGGGCGTCTCGTGCGCCGCGTCATCGCGCACCTCCCGCCCGCTCGTCGCGCCGCTCGGGATCGAAGGCGAAGCGTGTACCGGCGAGCGTGTCGAGGCCGATGGCGAGATCCGCGGCGTGCAGGCGCAAGACGAAGTCGTAGTCGTCGCGGCGGTAGCCGCCGAAGAGCGCGAGCGCGAGGGGCACCGGTCGGCCGAGCCGCTCGGACCAACGCGCGACGGCCGAGTAGACGCGCCGGCTCGCGTCGAGCCACTCGCGCGTCGTGCACTGGCCGCCGAGGTCGTCGTCCTCGTGCGAGTCGGCGCCGTGGGCGAAGGCGACGTAGTCGATCTCGCCGCGCATCACCGCCTGGCCCACCGTGTAGAGCGACTTCTCGAGATCGGCCAGGTAGACGCTGTGGGTATGGCCGGGGTTCACGTTGAAGGGCAGGGCGGCCTCGAGGTCGGGCGCGAAGCTGCGCGAGTCCTCGATGCTGTTGCCGAAGTGCCCATCGAGATCGAGCCACGCGCCGCGGAGGCCCCGCTCGCGATAGAGCCGGAGGCCGGCGAGCACTTGCCCGCTGAAGGTGCAGAAGCCTCCGCCGCCCGACGGGGTCGCGTGGTGGAAGCCGCTCGTGGGGCTGAGCGCGATGCGCGAGGGCCGATCGCACGCGGCCGTGATGGCCGCGAGCAAGCTCGCGTTCGTGTAGCGGACGGTCTCGGCGAAGGCGGGCGTCCACGCGAGGCCGTTCGACGACGCGTGGGGCGCCTCGCCCGCGAAGAAGCCCTCGACGTAGTCGCGCTCGTGGGCCACGAGGAAGTCCCGCGGTTCGAGCGGCGCGAAGTCCTCGCGGATGCGCACCGCCTGGGCGCGGGCCATTGCCGAGCTTGCGAGCCACTCGACGAAGCGGCGCGGTTTGGTCGGGCTCTTGGAGAAATTGCTCGCGGCGTCGGAGGCCGTGAGCTCGGGTCGGTAGAAGACGTCGATGAGGGAATCGTGGTGGGCCATTGGCCACCTCCTTTCATCGAACACCTTGCGACCGAGGGCGTGACAAGCGCGTGACAGGGCCCGGCTGCGGCTGCCCTCGCGAACGCCTCAGCCCCCCCCTAGGCAAGTCGGCTTTCCCGGCCTGTCAGGGCCAGCGAGCCGACGCCAAAGAGCCCCCTACCGCCCCGTCGCGCCAGAACACGCCAGTCCCCGAAGCCCCCCGCCCACGCTCGGCGCCGCACGCAGCGCCCCCGCGCCGAGCCCCCCCCCCCCAGGGGAGCCGCCCCCCCCCACCCCAGCAAGAACGCGCCCCCCGGGCACTCGCCCGCGCGGCGTGAAGACCGAGCGTTGGCGAGCAGTCCCTGTCTACTCGCGGTCGAGGTACGCCTGCTCGCTCACGGCGCCGAGGGCCACGAGGCTCGGCGCGAGGCGAGGAGGCTTGCCCGGCCCTTCGACGATGAGCTCGGCGGGCAGCGCAACACCGGCGTCCTCGAGCTGCTGCCGCAGCCGCGCCTTCACTTGGCGAAAGGCGGCGCCCGAGCCCTCTTCACCCATGACGCGCGCGACCAGCGTATCCATGTCGCGCGCGTCGTGTCGCAACAGGCACGCGAGGAGACGCGCCGCCCGGTGGGGCAAGGGGCTCGGGTCACGCGTGCCGACGGTGAGGGTCGCCTTGTTGCGATTCGCGGGTAGCCGGAAGACGAAGGCGGCGCCCACGCGCGGCGCGAGGTCTAGGAGCTCCGCGTCGGCGGTGGCTTTGGAGACGAGGACGTCGCCGAGCGCTGGATCGGGCCCGACCAAGCGCCAGTGCGGCGCCTGAAAGACCGGCTCATCGAGCCGCGCACCGCGCCCGTCGAGGGGCTCGCGAGCGAGACCGAGGAAGTAGCCCGACAGCTCGAGGAGCGCGAAAAGCTCGGTCTGGATGGTGCCAGGCAAGAGCAGCGCGTCCTCGCTCGGCTCGCCTTCGGCTCGGCCCGTGTGGTTGCCGGCCGTGTGGTTGCGGTCCGCATCGGTGCGGGCCGCTCGCGACGCAGGCCGCGTCCAGGCCGCGTACGCGTCGACGGCTCTCTTGAAGGCGGCCTCGACGGTGCGCGGCGGCGCCGCGAGGCGGTGGAGCACCGCGAGCCGATAGACGTGCGGGTAAGGGCCGAGCGACGCGTGTCGTCCCGCTTCCACGAAGAGCGCGTCGGCCTCCTCGAGGACGTCCGGGGTTCGTTCCTGCCGCATCACGAGGTGCGCGAGGCGGTACGCGGCGAGGGCGGACCAAACGGCGAGCGCCGGCTCTCCCTCGGCGAGCGCGTAGGCCTCGCGCGCGGGCGCGAGCGCGAGGACGGTGCCGGCGCGCTGCAGCTTGTACGAGCCGGCGTCCGCGAGCGCCTCATGGATGCGCGCGCGCCGGGCGGCGAGGGCGGACAGCGAAGCGAGGGGAGGCGGGGGCGTCACGGGGGGAGTGTAGCGCTGGGGGGGGCGCGCGTTCGTCGTCATTGGCTCCGTGCCTTGGCGCCCTTGCGGGGAGGCTTCGAGAGCTCCGCGTAGAGTTCATGGAGTTTGCGGCGCAACACCGCCTTCGACGGCAGCATCGTCTGGTACTCAGCGACGATCGTCGGCGACGTGGTCCGGGCGAGCGCGTACTCGACGACCTCGTCGTCTTTC